>JAGAJQ010000103.1 GCA_017828955.1 Oscillospiraceae bacterium | reverse complement strand
GACTCAAGGATTATAACGCAACCGTTGTAAACTGCAATTATTCTGAAATGGACAAGGCACTCTTAGACCTTGGTATAGATAAAGTAAACGGAATTCTTATGGACCTCGGTGTTTCGTCATATCAGCTTGATAACGCTGAAAGAGGATTTTCCTATCATTATGATGCGGCGCTTGATATGAGGATGTCGAAAACGGGATTATCCGCAAAAGATGTTGTCAATGAATATTCCTATGCCGACCTTTCAAAAATAATATTTGAATACGGCGAGGAGAAGTTTGCGAGAAACATAGCAAACAACATTATAAAGGCAAGAGAAAATAAAACAATAGAAACAACTCTTGAACTCGCTGAAATAATAAGGAATTCAATTCCCCAGAAATTCAGAAGAGACAAAAACCCCTGCAAAAAAACGTTCCAGGCAATACGAATGGAAGTAAACGGAGAGCTTGCGCATCTTTCCGAAGGGCTTGATAAGGCATTTGATGCTCTTGAAATCGGCGGAAGACTCTGTGTCATAACATTCCATTCTTTAGAGGACAGGCTTGTGAAACAGCGTTTCGCATCATTCTGCACAGGTTGCACCTGCCCTCCCGAATTCCCCGTATGTGTATGCAACAAAAAGCCTCAGGGAAAACTTATAAATAAAAAACCCATTGAGGCATCGGCTGAAGAGATTGAGGAAAACAACCGCAGCCGTAGTGCGAAGTTAAGAATTATAGAAAGGATAAGACGTGATGAGCAAACAGACTAATCTTGCTTACGACCTCTCAAGGTATGAATATCACAAAGCAGCGCCGGAACCGAAGCGTGAGCAGATGATCAAGCGTTCTGCAAGAACAGCGCCCAAGGGTTTTTCTGCAATAAAGACAGTTGCAGCGGTGACACTTGCAGGTGCGCTTATGTGTTTTGTTCTTTACGGAAAAGCAGAAGAAACCTGTCTTCAGGCGGAGATAACAACAATGACAAAAGCCGTTGATGTTGAATACAGCAACGGAGTGAGAATGAAAGCGGAACTCGATGGCAGAACCTCAATAGAAAGCGTTGAGGATTATGCCGAAAATGTTCTCGGTCTCAAAAAACTCGATAAATCACAGGTTGAATATGTAAGCCTTCAGAACAGCGATGTTATCGAGATAGCTGAAACCGAAGCGAATGCGTTTGTAAACATAAAGAATAAGTTTTACGAACTGATGGAATATCTTGGCGGATAAAGCAATACTATTATACATAAGGGGCAGTAAAGGGTAGAATGCTCAGCGTTCACCCCACTGCCCTAAATGTGCTTTTATCAAGCAGAAAAAAATCTGTTGCAAGGAGGTTGAGAAAAAAGATTATGCCTACAAAAAGTATGAAATTCCGACTTAATATTTTGGTATCGATAGCGTTTATCGTTGCGATAGTCTGGGTAGTTATAAATCTTTTTGCAACATCTGTAACAAACAGCACAGAATACCGTGCAAAAGCAAACAGCAGTCAGTTCAGAAGTGTTGAAATTCCCGCGAAGAGAGGCTCTATATACGCCTCTGACGGAGAAGTTCTTGCACAATCTGCAACAGTTTATAATATTATTCTCGACCCAACAGTTTACCGCAACGGAGAATATACTCTCGAACAGACAACCGCACTTGCGGATAAACTCAATGAAATGTTCGGTGTTGATAAAGAAAAATTTATCAGAATGACCGAAGTCACAGGTGCAGGCGCCAATTATCAGAAAGTGGCTACAAGAGTGGAGAAAAGTGCCGCTGATAAACTCACAGAATATCTTATCGAACAGGATATTTCAACCTATTCTCTTTACACAGAACAATCAACAAGAAGATATTATCCTCAGAACGAACTTGCCGCAAGTGTTATAGGTTTTCTTAATGGTGATGGCGATGGTGTTTATGGATTAGAGGCTTATTATGACAATTACCTTGCGGGAGTTGACGGAAGAATAATTTCCGCAAGAAACGCCAAAGGTCAGGAAATGCCTTATAAATACGAGCGCGTTTTCGACGCTCAGGACGGAAACTCGGTCTATCTCACAATCGATACAACTTTACAGTATTACGCCGAAAGAGAACTCCGTAATGCTGTTATGACACATAATCCAGAAAACAGAGCTTGTGCGATAATTATGAACTGCAAAACGGGTGCTATTCTCGCTATGGCAACCTGCCCGGGATTTGACCTTAACAATCCCGCAGAAATTTATGATGCAAATACAGCTCTTCTTCTTGAAGAACTTAAAAATAATCCCGAAACAGCTTCTCTTTATGATGAAGAGTATGCAAAGGCAAGAGAATCACAATGGAAAAATAAAGCAATAACCGAATATTATTATCCGGGTTCGGTATTCAAGGTAATAACAGGTGCTGCCGCTTATGAAGAAAGACTCATTAACTCTGAATCGACATTCTATTGTCAGACAATGGATGTAAGTGGAGTAAAATTCCATTGCTGGCAGAATAAATACAGCCACGGTTCACAGAACCTTGCAGTTGCTATGACAAATTCCTGCAACCCTTCATTTATTCAGATAGGTGAACTTCTCGGAAAAGAAAAATTTTCTGCTTATTATGAAGCGTTTGGTTTTACGGGAAGAACAGGAATAGACCTACCCGGCGAAGCAAGATCATCAATCTATTATCAGGTTGAAGATATGGGTCCTGTTGAACTTGCCTCAAGTTCATTCGGACAGACCAATAAAGTAACCCCTATTCAGATGATCACAGCTTATGCAGCGGCAGTAAACGGCGGTTATCTTGTAACACCCTATGTTGTAGATAAAATTGTTGACGAAAACGGAACAGTTGTAAAAACTGTTGAACCCAATGTAAGAAGACAGGTTATCAGCGAAGAAACTTCCGCTTATATGAGAACAGTTCTCGAAAGCGTTGTAAACAATAACGGCGGCGGAAATTCATACATACAGGGTTACCGCATAGGCGGAAAATCGGGAACATCAGAAAAACAGGATGAAAACCTCGCAGAAGAACGCGACGACCTTTATGTTTCTTCGTATGTAGGTTTTGCACCCGCAGATGACCCTGAAATAATAATGCTTGTTATGGTTGACAGACCAACGGGTGCTGATTACTACGGAAGTGTAGTTGCATCTCCCGTTGTAACAAACACATTCAAGGACGCTTTGCCTTATCTTGGTTTCCTTCCTTCATACAGAGAAGAAGAATACGCAAGAATGCCTATTTATGTTCAGGACGTTTCGGGACTTTCGGTTGACACTGCAAAGAGCAGAATTGAAAACGATGGTCTTAAAGTCAGAGTAATAGGCGAGGGAGAATATGTAGTAGGTCAGACACCTGCGAGAAATTCTACCATTTCAAGAGGCGGAACGGTAATACTTTATACAGAAGCCGATTATAAGGAAGAATACACAGTAGTTCCGAATGTTATCGGAAAATCGGTATCTGAAGCAAATCAGATACTTGTCGAAGCGGGACTCAATATAAAACTGTCGGGTGCGTCATCAAGAGCCGATGCAACAGCACTTATGCAGAACTGGGCAGAAGGTTGCGAAGTTCCTAACGGAACAGTAGTTGAAGTAACTTTTGCTATCCACGACAGAACAGGTTAAAAAGAAAGGTGGCGAAAAAATGCGACTCCACGATTTACTTGAAAATAAATTCAGAACATCGTTGCCCGATATAAATATAAGCGGGGTAACTGACAATACAAAAGAAATCGAAAAGGATGTTCTGTTTTTCTGCGTTAAAGGAAAAACTTTTGACGGTCACGATTTTGCGAAAGAAGCAATGGAAAAAGGTGCAGCGGCTGTTGTAACAGAACGTGACCTTGGAATAGAAAATCAGATTATCGTTGACGATACAAGAAAAGCATACGGCGAGATATGCGCAAGCTGGTATAATCATCCCGAAAGAAAACTGAAACTCATAGGTGTAACGGGAACAAACGGGAAAACCACTATGACATCTCTCATAAAGGAAGTTCTTACAAAAAGTGGACATCGCGTAGGCCTTATCGGAACGATACGTAACGAAATAATGGGTGAAGTTTTTGAAACAGACAAAACATCTCCTTTAACAAAGGATTATATGGAACTTCTTTCACGTATGGTAAAAGCAGGTTGCGATTGCGCAGTTATGGAGGTTTCGTCTTTCGCCCTCGAACAGCAGAGAATAGGCCCATCACATTTCAGAATAGGAGTTTTCACAAATCTCACTCAGGATCATCTTGATTATCACGGCAATATGGAAGAATACTATAAAGCCAAGAAACTTCTCTTTTCAAGATGTGATACGGCAATCATAAATACAGACGACGAATACGGAA
The DNA here is from genome assembly GCA_017828955.1 of Oscillospiraceae bacterium. GTDB lineage: Bacteria > Bacillota > Clostridia > Oscillospirales > Ruminococcaceae > RGIG4131. Next base: position 8,760 of record JAGAJQ010000103.1, on the reverse strand, counting down.
AAAGACTTTATTCCGAAATTTCCTGCGATAAGAGAAGTTGCTCTCTCGAAGAAAAAGCGGATTATACTGCTGAAAATATCGAAATATCACAGGATAAACTCAGCTATGATCTTATAGGGAAAGAAAATAATATTCCTGTTTCTCTTGGTATGACAGGAAAATTCAATATAATGAATTCATTACAGGCGGCTGCGGCTTGCCTTGAAATGCGTATTCCCGAAGAAAAAGTTTCATCAGCACTTTCTACCGTTTCGGGAGTAAAGGGAAGATGTGAAATCATTCCGACAGGAAAAGATTATACAGTAATCTGCGATTACGCTCATAGTCCCGACGGAATAAAGAACATTCTTTCTTCTCTCAAACCCTTTGCCGAAAACAGACTTGTCTGTCTTTTCGGTTGCGGCGGTGACAGAGATAAGACAAAAAGACCTTTAATGGCAAAGGCTGCTGCTGAATATGCCGATAAACTCATAATAACATCGGATAATCCAAGAAACGAAGAACCTTCTTCCATAATAGATGATATCATAGAGGGACTCAAAGATTCTTCTATTCCTTATGATGTTGTCGAAAACCGCAGAGAAGCGATAAAACACGCTCTCGTAACAGGAGAAAAAGGCGATATAATCGTTCTTGCGGGTAAAGGACACGAAGATTATCAGATATTCAAAGGATATGAAAAGATCCATTTTGATGAACGCGAAATTGTTGCGGAAATTTTAAAAGAAATATAGGAGTTTTTTATGCTTGCGATGACTCTCTCGGAAATCGCTTCCATACTCGGAAAAGAAATTTCTGTTGAAAGGGAAGTAACCTCTGTATGTACAGATATTGAAAAAGTAACCGAAGGCTGCGTTTTTGTTGCTCTTAAAGAGCAGGATAACGATGGTCATGGTCTTGTGCGCCGCGCTGTAGAAAACGGAGCGGTTGCTGCAATAACCGAATTTCAGATAGGGAATATGCCTTGTATTACTGTCGATAATACTCATAAGGCACTTTTTGACATCGCGAGACATTACAGAAAAAAATTCACCCCGAAAGTTGTCGGAGTAACGGGAAGCATTGGTAAAACAACAACAAAAGAAATGATATATCTCGTTCTTTCGTCGGAATATAATACTCTTGTCGGGGAAAATATCAGAAATCAGAATGATGTTTCGGTAGTAAAAACAGTTCTTGATATCGACGATAAAACCGAGGCAGCTGTTTTCGAACTCGGAATGACAAGATTCGGTGAAATAAACAGACAGAGTTCGGTTGTAAAACCTACAATCGCAGTTATAACAAATATCGGTTTTTCACATATTGAAAATCTCGGCTCTCAGGAGGGGATCTTAAAAGCAAAGCTTGAAATCTTAAACGGAATGGATACCGATTCTCCGATAATACTTAATGCCGATGACGAATTTCTTTCGAAAGAGGCGTTAGACAGACCTGTTATAACGTATGGTGTAGAAAACGAAACCGCTGATGTCAATATCGTGAATGTAGAAACAAATGTGAATTCATCTTTTGATATAATTTATAAGGGCAAAAGTTACAGAGTAAAACTTAGCTGTTATGGAATACACAATATCTATAACGCGGCTGCGGCTTTTACAGTAGGAGTTACTCTCGGAATAGATCCTGAAAAAGTTGCAGAAAAACTTTCTGAATATGAAGTAACGGGACTTCGTCAGAAAGTAGATAATATAAATGGAATAATATTTGTTGTTGATTGTGAGGAAGCGTCTCCTTCAAGTATGAAATCCGCAATAAACGTACTTAAAACAATGCGACCCGTAGGAAACGGAAAAAGAGTTGCCGTTCTGGCAGATATGAAAGGACTCGGAGAGGTTTCGAGAAAACTTCATGAAGAAATAGGGGAATACGTCGTTAAATCCGGAATAGATAAACTTATCTGTTACGGACACGATGCAAAATTCATAGCTGCAAAGGCAGATGAACTCGGACTTCATTCGGGGTGCACATCTGATAAACTTATGCTTATAGAATATCTTAAAAAGAAACTCGAAAAAGACGATATCGTTCTTTTCAAGGGAAGTCGTGAGATGAAGCTTGAAGATATCATAGACGAACTTTGCAGAGAAGAAAAAGACAATACGGAGGAAGATTAAAATGCCTGTATGGATAATACTTATTACTGCGGTGATCGCTTTTGCTGTTTCTGCCGTAACGGGAAAGTTTTTTGTTCCTTTTATGAAAAAAATCAGTTTCGGTCAGACTATAAGAGAGTCGGGCCCTACCTGGCATAAATCAAAACAGGGAACTCCCATAATGGGCGGTGCTATGTTTATTTTAGGAACTCTTGTTGCCGTTGTTTTCGGAGTAGTTGCATATTCCGTATTCCTCAACAATGTAGGAGAGGGCGCGGCGATAAACAATAGCTTTCTTAAACTTGTAGCGGGAATAATCGCAACATTCCTTTTTTGTCTTGTAGGGTTTGTTGATGACTATATAAAAGCTATAAAGAAAAGAAATTTAGGGCTTAATTCAAAACAGAAACTTATCTTTCAGTTTTTGATTTCCGCAGGTTATCTTGCGGCGCTCTATTTCCTTGGTGACAAGGCAACAACAATAAATTTTTATTTCTTTGAACTCAATCTCGGAATATTCTATTATCCGATTATGGTGCTTTTCATAACATTCATAGTGAACGCAGTAAACCTTACCGATGGCATTGATGGTCTCTGCGGTTCTGTTACTGTTGTTTCAATGCTTTGTTTTGCTTTTATAGCCTTAGCACTCAATCAGTATTATACAGAAATTTACGCAATAGCGGTAGCAGGTGCTTGTATAGGCTTTTTAATATGGAATCTGCACCCCGCAAAGATTTTTATGGGTGATACAGGTTCGATGTTTTTAGGCGGTGCTGTTGTGGTTATGGGAATGAATATGCGACTTCATATAGTTCTCATTTTTGTAGCACTCGTTTATATTCTTGAAGCGTTTTCTGTTGTTCTTCAGGTAATCAGCTTCAAACTCACAAAGAAAAGAATTTTTAAAATGTCTCCCATACATCATCATTTTGAAATGTGTGACTGGGGAGAATACAAGATAGTTATAATATTTTCAGTAGTAGGACTGTTATCTGGCGTTTTGGGTTCTGTAATAGCAGTTATGAACGATGTATCACATATTGTGATCTGATCTTTCGAAAAATTCAGCGAGAGGAGGAAAAGAAAATGGCAAATCCGTCTGATATCAGAAGAAGACCTTCTGATATAAAGAAAAAGTCCAAAAATGAAAAGCCTACAATCATAAAAGGCGGAACAGACCTTTCGTTTCTTTTCATAATTCTCGTTCTTCTTTCGTTCGGAATAGTAATGATGTTTTCGGCAAGCTACGCTTTGGCACTTGACGAAACAGGCGATGGTTTCTATTACATCAAAAGACAGCTTGTTTTTGCGGTTGCCGGAGTAGTTGCCATGATTTTCATATCATTTTTCGACTATCATCATTTTCAGAAGAAAATGATAGCATTCGGAATGTTTGCGGTTTCATTTATTCTTGTGGCGCTTGTTCCTTTTGTGGGCGAAACCTATGGCGGAACGGATATCAGAAGAGGACTTAAAATAGGTCCTCTGCCTCAGTTTCAGCCGACCGAAATAATGAAATTCGCAATAATCATTCTTTTTTCATATATGATAGCTGTGAACCATAAGAAAATGTCGAAATACACATACGGTGTCCTTCCGTTTATAGTGATTTTATTACCCGTTTTATTTTTCATATATCTCGAACCTCATTATTCCTGTATGTTTCTTATAGGACTTATAGGCATAGTTCTCATATTTGTCGGAGGGGCTAAATTCTGGCATCTTCTCGTAACAGGTCTTGCAGGCCTCACGGGACTTTTGGGATTTCTGTATATAAGATCACTGAATGGTGGAGGCGGTTCGACTTTCACAAACAGAATTCAGGCCTGGATCGATCCCTTTAACTCTCCCATAGACACCTGGCAGACAAAACAGTCACTCATAGCAATAGGTTCGGGCGGGATTTTTGGTTTGGGCCTCGGAAATTCAAGACAGAAATACCTCTATCTTCCCGAATCCCATAACGACTTTATCTTCCCAATTATATGCGAAGAACTCGGTTTTATCGGAGGAATGCTCGTAATCTTCCTTTTTATAGCGTTTATATTCAGGGGATTTTATATCGCATCAAAAGCACCCGACAGATTTGGAATGCTTGTGTGTGTCGGAATAACATTCCAGATAGGACTTCAGGCAATTCTCAATATTGCGGTTGCGACAAACGCTATGCCTAATACGGGTATTTCACTTCCGTTCTTCAGTTATGGCGGAACAGCACTTATGATGCAGCTTGCCGAAGTAGGTGTAATACTGAATATTTCAAGACAAAGCATATCAGAAAATAAAGGGTGATTTATAAATGGTAAAAGTACTTTTGGCAGGTGGTGGAACAGCAGGACATCTCAATCCTGCACTTGCTATTGCCGAAATTATAAAAAAACATAATCCCGACGCAGAATTTCTCTTTGCGGGAACTCCCGGAAGTATGGAAGAAAGACTTCTTTCAAAAACTGAATATTCTTTTGCGAAGATAAAGGTAAAAGGATTTCAGAGAAAACTCTCTTTAAAAAATATCGGAAGAAACATAAAAGCAGGGGCATACCTAATTTCGTCGGGCCCCAGAGCTAAAAAAATAATCGATGAATTTAAACCCGATCTTGTTATCGGAACAGGCGGATATGTAAGCGGCCCAATAGTTATGAAAGCCGCCCAGATGAAAATTCCGACAGTTATCCACGAACAGAATGCATATCCAGGAGTAACAACAAAGATACTTTCAAAAAAAGTAAACGAGGTTATGCTTACAGTTCCTGAAGCACTCGAATATCTCGATAAAGATGTAACCTATACAGTCACAGGCCTGCCTGTGCGTTCTGCTATTTCTACAAAGACAAAAGCGGAGGCGAGAAAAGAACTCGGGTTTGATGATAGTTTCTGTATCCTTTCTTTCGGCGGAAGCCTTGGTGCAGGAAAAATAAACGAACTCGGTGCTGACCTTATCGAGTGGCATAGTGGAAAAAGAAATATAAACCATATCCACGGTTACGGCGGAATGGGAAAAGATACATTTGTAAAATCACTTGTCGAAAGAGAAGTTGATGTAAACGACAAACGTCTGCGTGTCAGCGAATATATTGATGATATGGCAACCTGTATGGCGGCTGCTGATGTTATTATCTGCCGCAGCGGAGCAAGCACACTTTCTGAAATTCAGGCAGTAGGAAGAGCGTCAATACTTATTCCTTCACCAGTTGTTGCAGGAAATCATCAGTATCATAATGCTATGGTTCTCGGAAATGCAGGCGCGGCTTTTGTTTATGAACAGAAAGACCTTGATAATTCCGACAAAGTAATAGAAAAGATAAAATATCTTTATGAAAATCCCGAAGAAATAGAAAAAATGGCAAAGAACGCCTCAACTCTGGCTGTAAAGGATACAGACGACAGAATTTACGAAGTTCTTTGCAGAAATTGTTCAGCACTCACAGCAATGTAGCAAAATCTATCGCCTTACATAAGATATAAAAAAATATCTTGTGTGAGGTGATTTGATGCAGAGCCTTATTGTTGACGGTGGTAACAGGCTTGTCGGAGAGACAAGGGTAGGGGGAGCGAAAAACAGCGTTCTGCCTATACTTGCATCAACCGTACTTACCGATGGAGAGTCTGTTCTTCATAACTGTCCTGTTATCAGCGATGTCTATTCGGCAGAGAGGATACTTACCCATCTTGGGTGCAGTTCTTCTCTTGAAGAAAATACCGCAATAGTAAAAAGTTCTGTAAACCGATATGATATCCCCGAAAAACTGATGTGCGAAATGCGTTCGTCAATAATTTTTCTCGGGGCACTTTTAGGCAAAACAGGAAGATGTACTCTTTCTCTGCCCGGTGGGTGTGAACTTGGTGCAAGACCTATAGATATCCATATAAATTCTCTTAAAAAAATGGGAGCTGTTGTAACAGAAAAATTCGGAACGCTTGATTTTTCAGCGCCCAAAGGTCTTTGTGGATCGAAACTTATTCTGCCATTCCCGTCTGTTGGTGCAACAGAAAATATAATTCTTGCCGCTTGTCTTGCAAATGGAGAAACACAGATTAAAAATGCTGCAAGAGAACCCGAAATAGCCGACCTTGCTGACTTTCTCAACAAATGCGGTGCTAAAATTACAGGTGCAGGCGAGGGGACTGTCATAATAAACGGGGTTTCTTCTCTCAAAGGTTCGGAACATACAATAATGCCCGACAGAATTGTCGCTGCTACATATATGTCCGCCGCCGCTTCAACAGGAGGAGAAATAAGACTTACAGGTATATGCAGAAATGACCTTGACAGCGTAGTTCCTGTTTTTGAAGAAATGGGATGTTATGTTTATTCCTATGGTGACAGTATGTTTATAAAAGCGAACAAACTTCATTCCGTAAAGAAAATTCTTACAATGCCTTATCCTGCTTTTCCGACAGACGCACAAGCGGTTGTTATGGCAGCACTTGCCTGTGCTGAAGGAACAAGCGTTTTTGTCGAGAATATTTTTGAAAACAGATATCAGCACGTTCCCGCACTTACAAAAATGGGTGCGGATATAAAGGTCGAGGGAAAGGTTGCTATCGTTGAGGGGGTGAAATCCCTTTCGGGAGCAAATGTCTATGCGACCGATTTAAGAGGCGGTGCGGCACTTGTTGTTGCGGCACTTGGCGCAGAAGGAAGAACTGTAATAGGAAATATACATCATATCGACAGAGGATATGAAAATATAGAAAAATCATTTTCTCTTTTAGGAGGGAAAATATCAAGGAAGTGAAAAAAGATGCGGGATAATGAAAGAAACACAAACAATCGTAACGGCGGTAATGTGCGTAAGAAAAGACGCAGAAGAAGACAGAACCTTTCTTTGTATTATGCCGCAATATTTTTCCTTGTTGCTGTTGTTGGAATAATTCTTTCACTCACAGTTTTCTTCAATGTAAAAGAAGTGACCGTAACAGGAAACAGCATATATACAAACAACGATATTATTCTTGCAAGCGGAATAAAAACAGGGGATAATCTCGTAAGACTCGGTTCTTCAAAGACAGAAAAGAAAATAGTTTCTTCTCTTCCTTATGTCGATACAGCGACGGTAACAAAAAAATTCCCCGATAAAGTTGAGATAGAAGTTACTCCTTCGGTAGAATTTGCTAATATAAAATACGAATCGGGTTATCTTCTGATAAGCGATAGCGGAAAGATTCTTTCTTATTCTGCCGCGCCAAAATCGGAGTATCCCGTAATCATCGGTTGTGAAAATGAAAACTTCGATCCTGGAAAACCAGTAACTATTGCTGATGAAGAAAATGAAAAGGCGTTCTATTCTCTTATAGAAACAATGATAGCAGAGGATGTTACAGAAAAGATAACAGAAATAGATATTTCCGACCGATATAATATCAGCATAGTCTACGACGACAGAATAAGGGTTGAACTCGGAAGTCTCAATGACCTTTCGTATAAACTCAGATTTTCATATATGCTTGTCAATGAAAAAATAAGCATAAACAAAAAGGGAACTCTCTACATGAAGGGTAATAATTCCAACGAAGCGTCGTTTGTTGAAGATATTCCCGAAACCATTCCGCCTGAAACAACTCCGCCCGATGAAACGGCAGATAGCGGAGAAGAAACTGATGTTTCCGAAGAAACAAGCGTTCCCGAGGAGACAACTCCGCCCGAAGAAACAACACCCGAAACCACAACCGAGGCAACAGAACCACTTCCTCCGGTCGGTATTGTCCCATCGGTATAAATAAAAAGTCCTTTGGAAAGCGATTTTCAGAGGACTTTTTGCACTTTCAAACTTTTTTTGAAAAAATCCTTGCAATAAAATTCAAAGTGTGTTATTATAAAGTATAAATGTAGATATATTCTGCAAAAGTTTTAGCAGGAGGAAAGAATAATGGCGATTTTTTCTATTGATAATGAGACAGAACCTGTCGTAAATATAAAGGTTGTCGGTGTCGGCGGCGGTGGCGGTAACGCCCTTAACTGCATGGTATCAACAGGAATTAAGGATATTGAATACATATCTGTTAATACAGACGCTATGGCGCTCAGAAGTTCCAAGGCTACAGCGAAAATTCAGATAGGAACAAAACTCACAAAGGGTAGAGGTGCAGGAAACAAGCCTGAAGTAGGCGAACGTTCCGCACAGGAAAACCGTGAGGAAATTGCTGCTGCTCTCAAGGGTGCGAATATGGTTTTCATTACAGCAGGTATGGGCGGCGGAACAGGAACAGGCGCTGCTCCCGTTGTTGCTGAAATCGCAAAGGAAATGGAAATTCTTACAGTTGCTGTTGTAACAAAGCCTTTTCTTTTCGAAAGAGAACAGAAAATGAAGCAGGCTGAAGCCGGCATAGAAGAACTTAAAAAGCACGTTGACTCACTTATCGTTATCCCTAACGAAAAGCTTCTTCTCGGTAACGAAAAGCCTCTTACAATGAAAGAAAGTTTTGCTCTCGCTGATGATATTCTTAAAACAGGTGTAAAGAGCATTTCTGATCTTATAACAGAAAACGGATTCATCAACCTTGACTTTGCCGATGTTTCTTCAATTATGAAGGACGCAGGCTATGCTCATATGGCTATAGGTCACGGTGCCGGTAAGGATAAGGCTTCGGAAGCTGCAAATGCAGTTATTTCAAGCCCCCTTCTCGAAACATCAATCAGTGGCGCTACAAGAGTTCTTGT
>JAGAJQ010000102.1 GCA_017828955.1 Oscillospiraceae bacterium | reverse complement strand
TTCGCATTCAGTATAGTAATAGGATTTATTCTCTATAAAATATTCAAGGTGCTTGACAAGAGATATCCTCATCAGAGAAGAATTCCCATTATGGGACTCTGCCTTTGTTTCGCACTTTCATACATAGCTGAAGTTTATTTCGGAATTGCCGACATCACGGGTGCATATGTAGCAGGAATAATCCTTTGCAATCTACGCGATTCCGATTATATCGCCGAAAAGATGGATATAAACTCATATATGCTTTTCGGACCTGTATTTTTTGCAAGTATCGGTCTTAAAACAAGATTTGACGGCTTCACAGTTTCGCTTCTCATCTTTTCTCTCGCATTCGTTGTTGTTGCTATGATAACAAAGATAATCGGTTGCGGACTTATTGCACGTCTCTGTAAGAACAACTGGAGAGATTCTTTCAAAGTCGGTGTCGGAATGATGACAAGAGGTGAGGTTGCCCTCATCGTTGCACAGAAAGGCCTCGCGGTAGGACTCTTAAGCCCCGAATATTTCGCTTCGGTAATTCTTCTTATTATATGTTCATCGGTTATAACGCCTATCGTTATGAAACTTCTTTATAAAGGCGAAAAACCGACAGACAACGCAGAACAGATTACAGAACAGACAACATAAAACAAAAACAGGGTATCAGATTTTGTGATACCCTGTTTTCTTATTCTGCCTGAAAATATGAAATATATCTTACCCTGTTTTCTTTTTCGGGGAAAAGATATGTGTAAAGGTCTGTAAAATAATCATCCGTCATACTTGCTATAAAGTCAGATGCAATCATAAGCTTGTCTTCTTTGAGATAATCTTCTCCGTCCTCATAGTGTTTTGTGTTTTCGAGAACATATTCTATGTGGTGCTTGTAAACGGGGGAGTCGGTTCTTTCGTTGACAAGATCCGAGAGGACTTTTTCAAAAATCTCACTGAACATAGGAGAGAGTATTTCCGTCGCAACACGGCTTATAGCCTCTTGCCTGTAAATTTTCTCATAGTTTTCAGCCTTTGCAACTGAAAGGTCAGAAAAAGCCTCGTCACTCATAGCGATATAATCTTTTCCATAACTGTTTTCGATTATGTCCACAGTAAGATTGTTGATAATCTGAGCGGTATATACCCCTATTTCGCTTGATGAAAAATGTGTGTTTTCATCAATTAGTTTTGTTTTTTCGGCGTCTTGTCTGTCTTTTCCGAGATAGGCTATAATATCGCATATTCTCACAACACAACTTTCAAGCGTTGAGGGGATAAGCTTATCACTTACCTCTCTTCCTGTTTCCATACAGCCCTTTACATTTTCGTCGAACTTTTCGAAAGATATGTCTTTCTGAGGTCTGTATTCCTTGCTCTCAATTTCACCATTGTGGCATAAAACACCGTCTAAAGTCTGTAAAGTAACATTTCTTCTGAAAATCTTATCAAGAACTCTCGCACTCTGAACGTGATGAAAGAAATGTATTCCTGCTTTTTCTGTAAGAATTCCGTTCAGTAAACTTTCGCCTGCGTGTCCGAAAGGTGTGTGACCTATATCGTGACCTAAAGCAACCGCTTCGATAAGATCTAAATTAAGCCCCAAAACCGAACCTATGTTTCTTGCAATTCTTGAAACAAGCTGAACGTGTAAAGCGCGCCTTGTAATGTCATCGTTTTTATAGAAAGAAAAAACCTGCGTTTTGTCGGTGTATCTGTTATATGTCGGAAGATAAAGGATTTTTTCCGTATCTCTTATAAAAACGGGACGCCATAAGTTAGGCTTATCGTGATCCTTGTTTCTTCTTTCTGCGTTTTCATCTTTGAAACGATATGGGTTTTCTATGTGATTTTTTCTGTCATTTTCTATTCTTTCAATCAGTTCGGGACTGAGTTTGTTATATGTAGTATTACTCACTGTTTACCTCCTTTTTAGGTTGGTTTTTATAATTATACAGTATAACGATAGAAAAAGTAAAGCGAAATGTCAAAATAAAGATTTTTTTAAAATAACCCCTTGCAATTAGTTTTCTTATATGATATACTTATTGAGTTAGTAAATCTTTTTCGGAGGGAAAATTATGGGAACAATAGAAATCGTTTCAGGTGCAATTCTTATCGCTGTCAGCGTTATTGTTGTTATTGTAACACTTCTTCAGGAAAGTAAAGAAAGACATATGTCTGCAATCAACGGAAGTGCGGGAGAAAGTTTCTTCGATAAAAACAGCTCTCGTTCAAAAGAAGCAAAGCTTTCAAGACTTACAACAGTTCTTACAATCATCTTCTTTGTTGTAACTCTTGCTCTTAACATTCTTCCTATCTTTGTAGGAAAAGAATAAAAAACCTCGGTTTATCCGATAATAACAGAAAAGCCTGAGGCTCCTGTCTGTATAAACAGGCAGGGGCTTTTTTTATAAAAAGGAGTTTTTTATATGAAAGATTCAATGAAAGAAGTTTTCAGAAAACGCATAGTTCTTTTTCTCCAGAAAGTCGGCAAAAAATGTATGCTTTACCGTCAGCTTGAAGCTAAATGTCACGTTAAGGGAAAAGATTATGTATTTTTCAAAGAGGCTCTCGATGAACTCAAAAAGCAGGGTATTGTTGCCGAAAACAGAAGGGGGCTTTATCTTACTTCTTCAGTAGGTGCATATTCAGCACAGGTTGCAAGAATAAATAAAACTTTCGGCTTCATAACAAGATTTGATGATAATACAGAAGTTTTCGTTCCGGGAAAATATCTTATGGGCGCTATGCCGGGGGATATTGTTCTCGCTAAGCCTATTCCCTCAAGACAGGGCGGAGCAGAAGGCGAAGTTATAAAAATTCTCGAAGAAGCCAAGGCTCAGTTTACAGGCGTTGTTCTTAAAGAAAACGATAAATATTTCATTCTTCCCGATAGCATAATGAAATCACCCATATCTCTCGAAAGACCAAACGGTGCTTCCGTAGGCGATAAGGTTTTAGCAGAAATCTGCCATAGGGGAACACGCCATTCCGAACACACAGCACGTGTCGTTTCAAGCTATGGTTCGTCTATGAAAGCGTCCGCTTGCGCGCAGTCTGTTTTAGAACTTCACGGAATATGCCCCGAATTTCCTTTCGAGGTTTCTGATGAAGCAAAACGAATTGAACATAAAGGCATTTCAGAAGCGGAAATTTCATCAAGAGAAGATTTGAGAGATATGATTATCTTTACTATCGACGGTGCAGATACAAAAGATATCGACGACGCTATCTCTCTTTCAAAGGAAGAAGACTGCTATAAACTCGGTGTTCATATTGCCGATGTTTCTTACTATGTAAAACCAAAGTCTGCCCTTGATAACGAAGCTTTTGACAGGGGAACATCAGTTTATTATGCCGACAGAGTTGTTCCTATGTTACCGAAAGAACTTTCGAATGGTATATGTTCACTAAATCCTAATGAAGACCGTCTTGCGTTCTCCTGTCTTATGGATATTTCCTTTGACGGAAAACTCTTAGGATATGATTTTAAAAAGACAGTTATCCGTTCGAGAATAAAGGGTGTTTATTCTGAAATAAACAAAATTCTCGATAATGAAGAAACAGAAGAAATCAAAGAAAAATATAAGGAAGTAAGAGATACAATTCTTCTTATGCAAGAACTTGCATCTATACTTACAGCGAATAAAATCAAGAGGGGTGCCCCTCAGATTGAAACCCCCGAAAGTAAACTTGTTATAAGCGAAGATGATATCTGCATCGACGTTAAAACAAAAGAACGCGGAAAGAGTGAACTTATAATCGAAGAATTTATGCTTATGGCAAATCAGTCTGCGGCTAATTTCGGAAAACTGAATGAAATTCCATTCGTTTATCGTATCCATGAAGAACCTATGCCCGAAAAGGTTTCAACACTCATTTCAAACCTTGACAGAATGGGTATAAAATATCCTCATTTCGACGAGATAAAGCCATATCATATCGCACAGATCATCGAAAAACAGCGCGGAACAGATATGTTCCCCGTAATAAACAATATGGCACTTCGTTCTATGGCAAAGGCTAAGTATTCAACAGACCCCGTAGGACATTTCGGACTTGTTCTTTCCGATTACGCACACTTTACCTCACCCATAAGAAGATATCCCGACCTTACCATTCATCGTATTATGAGTGATATGTTATCGGGAACTCCCACAGAACTTATAAAGAAAAAATATACAGAATTCGCGAATGTTTCTGCAAACCATTCAACCGATGCGGAACTCACAGCGATGACCTGCGAAAGAGAATGTGAGGATTGTTATAAGGCTGAATATATGACATCTCACATCGGTGAAGAATTTGATGCTGTTATCGTTTCCGTTACAGATTATGGCTTCTATATTTCTCTTGACAATACAGTTGAGGGACTTGTTCATATAGAAACCCTCGGCAATGGAACATATGACTACGACGGTTTTATAACTTTAACAGAGTGCCTTTCTGGAAAACGCTACCGCGTAGGCGATAAAATCAGAGTTAAATGTGTGAAAGCCGATGTTTCGGGTGGAAAGGTAGATTTTTCACTCGCATAATATTTTTAAAAATCTATTGCCATTTGATAATCTTTATGATAAAATTATAGTGGTATACTTTGTACCCCAGAATTTATTAAGGAGAAAATATTATGAACTACGGTTATTTCGACCTTAAAAACAAGGAATATGTTATTACAAAACCCGATACACCTGCACCCTGGGCGAACTATTTAGGCTCACCCGAATACGGCGCAATGATCTCAAACAACGCCGCAGGTTATAGCTTTATCAAGTCTGGTGCAAACGGAAGAATTACCCGTTTCCGTTTCAACTCTATGATGGACCTTCCCGGAAGATACATCTACATCCGTGATAAAGATCTTAATGATTACTGGTCAGCATCATGGCAGCCTGTCGGCAAACCTCTCGATAAGTATAAGAGTGAATGCCGTCACGGAACAGCATATACAGTAATCACTTCAGAATACGAAGGCATAAAGGCTGAAACAACATATTATGTTCCTTTAAATAAAACTTACGAAGTATGGAACTGCGTTATCACAAACAATTCCGACAGAGTAAGAAACCTCTCAGCAACAGGCTTTGTTGAATTCACAAACGAAAGCAACTACGAACAGGATCAGATTAACCTTCAGTATAGCCTTTTCATTTCAAGAACAGAATTTGTAAAGAACAAGATCTGTCAGCATATCAGCCTTCCTATCTCAAAGGGCGTTGACGCTGCAGACGGAAGATTTGAAAGATTCCTCGGAGTAGTAGGTGCTGATGTTACAGCTTACGAAGGTGACCTTACATCATTCATCGGTTCTTACAGAACATACTCAAACCCCATAGGAATTGAAAATGGTTGTCAGAATAAACTCAACTATAACTCAAACTCTTGCGGTGCACTTCAGAGTGACGTTACTTTAAACCCCGGTGAAAGTGTTACACTCACATATATCCTCGGCGGTAAAGCACCCAAGGAATCTGAAGAAATCCTTTCTGCTTACGAAACAAATAAGAATAAAGTAGCAGAAGATTTAAACGAACTCAAAACTTTCTGGCATACAGAACTTCAGAATTTCGAAGTTGAAACACCCGATGATGCATTCAACAATATGATAAACGTATGGAATGCTTATCAGTGCTTTATAACATTCATCTGGTCAAGAGCGGCTTCGTTCGTATATTGCGGACTCAGAAACGGCTACGGCTATCGCGATACAGTTCAGGATATTCAGGGTATTATCCACCTTGATCCCGAACTCGCAGGAGAAAAGATCCGCTTTATGCTTTCTGCTCAGGTTGATAACGGGGGAGGACTTCCTCTCGTTAAGTTCGACCATAACGCAGGCCACGAAGATACACCCGATGATGACAGCTATGTGAGAGCAACAGGACACCCCTCATATCGTGCCGACGATGCTCTCTGGCTTTTCCCGACAGTTTATAAGTATATCGGTGAAAGCGGAAATAAGGACTTTATCGACGAAGTTATCGTTTTCGCAAACGGCGGAGAGGGAACAGTTTACGAACACCTCAAACGTGCTATTATGTTCTCAATGGAACGTCTTGGTCCCAACAAACTCCCCGCAGGGCTTCACGCCGACTGGAATGACTGCCTGAGACTTGGTGCTAAGGGCGAAACAACATTCGTTGCATTCCAGCTTTACTATGCATTTACAATTATGCGTGAATACGCAGTTATGAAAAATGATACAGAATATATCGCTTACCTCGATAAATCTCAGGCTGAACTCGGTGCAGCACTCGAAAAGTGCTGGGAAGAAGACCAGTTCATCAGAGGTATCAGAGAAGACGGCGTTGTAGTAGGTTCTAAAAAGGATATCGAAGCTAACATTTGGCTCGAACCTCAGTGTTGGAGTGTTATTTCAGGTTTCGCAGGAAACGAACGTGGCGTTAAGGCTATGGATTCTGTTGACCAGAAACTCAATACAAAATACGGTGCAAGAGTTATGGCTCCTTCATATTTTGACCACTACTTCGATGGTGCACTTATGAAGTGCTTCAACGGCTCAACAACAGAAAACGGCGGTATCTTCTCACAGCCTCAGGGTTGGGTAATCCTCGCTGAAAGCTTACTCGGAAGAGGAGATATGGCTTATAAATACTTCCGTGAAACATCACCCGCTTGTATGAACGATGATGCTGAAATCCGTGTTATCGAACCTTACGCACACGGTCAGTTCACAGAAAGCGTTGAATCACTCTATGAAGGACGTTCACATGTTCACTGGCTCACAGGAACAGGTTCAACAGTAATGGTAGGTTGCGTTGAAGGTATCCTCGGTATGCGTCCCGATGCAGACGGACTTAAGATTGACCCCGCTATTCCTTCGGAATGGAACGAAGTTAAGATTAAGAAGAACTTCAGAGGAAAGAAACTCTCAATCCTCATTTCTAACCCGAATAAGAATCAGAGTGGCGTTAAATCACTCACTCTCAACGGAAAAACTCTTGAAGGATGCTATATCCCCGCAAGTGAACTTATGGAAACAAACGAAATTGTTGTTACACTTTAATAGCAAAATAAAAATCCACTCGTTTAAACGAGTGGATTTTTTGTTATGTCGTAGTTTCTTTGAGTTTCTTTTTATCCTCTATATTTTTAAGTATCTTTCCGACGACAAAATATGCCGAAACAGCAACTACCGTTCCGAGGATGATTCCCGCAAAAACATCGCTGGGGTAGTGGACAAATAGATAAAGTCTCGAAAAAGCAACAAGAACAGCGATTATAACAGCAGGTATTCCTAATTTCTTATCGCATAAAAGAATTGCAAGTCCCGCCGCAACAGAAACCGATGTATGCGATGAAGGGAATGATGAATCGTGCGGAATGTCAACAAGCATTAAAGCGAGATCCCAGTTGAAGTATTCAAAAGGTCTTACTCTTCCGACGATATTTTTGATAACAAGCTGACTTAAAATAAAACTTACAGCGATAGCAGCGAGTGCTGTAATACCTATCTTTCTTGTTTTCGGAAAGACTATGAGAAGAATTGCCGAAAGCAACCAGAAAATCCCCTTTTCGCCGAAATATGTAGCGATAACAAAGAATTTATCACAGAAAGCACACTGTAAAGTGTCCTGAATCCAGTAAAGGATCGTTCTGTCGATGTTTATTATAAAATCAAACATTTTTTCAACTCCGTTATATTTTTTTGATTTTCGCAAAATTAGCCATAAGCTTTTTGCTTCCAACATTATCAAAAGCAACTTCAAGCATTGAGTCGTTAGACATTTTCTTAACAGAAACAACAGTTCCTTCTCCGAAAACATTATGCGAAACTCTGTCGCCGACAGCAAAGTCAATAGTACATTTTACTTCGGGTTTTTTAGCCGAATTTGCAATCTGACTCTGTAAAGAAACCGATTTTGTTCCGAATCCGACGGGATTTTTATTTGTCGCCGAATATACAACCTTTGTAACCTTATCAATGTTTTCTGCAAGTGTGGGCGGAATTTCTTTCAGGAATCTTGAAATCATATTTCTGTTTGTCTGACCAAAAAGCATTCGCTCTGAGCAGTATGTGAGATAAAGGTCTTTTTTTGCTCTTGTTATCGCAACATAAGCAAGTCGGCGTTCTTCTTCGATATCTTCCTCAGAACCTATGCTTCTTATCGATGGGAAGATTCCGTCTTCCATTCCGACAACGAAAACAACGGGGAATTCAAGCCCCTTAGCCGAATGCATTGTCATAAGAGTAACAGTTTCTGTCTGTTCTTCAAATTTATCGACATCTGTATAAAGCGAGATTTCTTCTAAAAATCCCGAAAGTGTCGGATTTTCAGCCTGTTCCGAATACTGCTTCATAGTAGTTTTAAGTTCGTTGATGTTTTCTGCTCTTGTTATTCCTTCGTCGCCCAAAGTAGCAAGATATTTTCCGTATCCCGAAACTTCGAGAAGAACATCTAAAAGTTCATCTAAAGGAATTTCACTTTGTGTTTTTGCAAGTTCTTCGAACATAACGCCACGAGGTTTTAAAACCGACGCTTTTTTTACAGTCGGCTGATATGTATCAGCGTTCGCCATAATGCTT
>JAGAJQ010000101.1 GCA_017828955.1 Oscillospiraceae bacterium | reverse complement strand
CTTTCATAACAAAATAAAAAAACCTTGCAAAAGCCTTGCAAGGTCAAGCATATTACCGTAAACCGATTGTGAAAAATAAACTTTTAAGCAGTTCGGCAAATTTTCATCCTGCCGCTTGCGGTAAGGCTTTTTGGTGGGAGAGGGTGGATTCGAACCACCGAAGGCGTTGCCAGCAGATTTACAGTCTGTCCCCTTTGGCCACTCGGGAACTCTCCCATAAAATAAGGGGTATTTTAATACCCCTTGGAGCTGGTGGACGGACTCGAACCCCCGACCTGCTGATTACAAATCAGCTGCTCTACCGACTGAGCTACACCAGCGCACTATTGAATGCAAGAATTATTTTATCACAAGTATACCCCATTGTCAATAGTTTTTCTGAATTTTTTTAAAAAAATTTTTTTATTGTAGGTTTTTGTCGTATTTCAGGCATTTATTTCAATGTTTTTATTGAAAAATACTATATTATAGTATATAATAATATGGTAAAAATATTTTTTCGGAGGAATAAAATGTCAGAAAAATACAATGAATACTTAAAGCTTTTAAAAAATTATGTTGAATCAGAAGATTATAAAGGCGCTTTAAGCACAACAGAAAAAATGATCGAAGAAAACCCGCTTTCTTATGAAGCTCATTTTTTCAAGGCGATGAGTTTAGCTAACCTTATCTCTTAT
This sequence comes from Oscillospiraceae bacterium, assembly GCA_017828955.1. GTDB lineage: Bacteria > Bacillota > Clostridia > Oscillospirales > Ruminococcaceae > RGIG4131. Next base: position 7,572 of record JAGAJQ010000101.1, on the reverse strand, counting down.
GAAAATCAGGTTGTTTCGGATGTTGTGAAATCAGCATACGAAGCATATAAGGTTCTCGGCGATGAAGAAAAGGATTCAAACCGTAATGCTCTTGCTGAAATTATGGGTTCGGGATTTTCGAATATGATATCTGTTATACTCAAAGCTTTTGAAGAAAAAAGACCCTCGGAACAGCTTGTTGTATGGATTACTTCCTCAATCGAAAGTATGGAGGAAGAATTCAGAAAAGCTCTTTCTTATATAGAGATAACCGATGACTCTGAATATATCAGAAAACTTCAGAATATCATCGTTAAAAAAGTCGGACATACTGTTGCGGCTGTATGGAATGACGCTGTTTTCAAGGATTACAGCAGAGATACTCTTGAGGGTGAGGACAAATGGACAGATCCTGAATACCGCCCTGATGAAAAGATTATGGTTACTTTTGCAAAAGAGGCTATGTATCTTGTTTCACTTCTTTCTTTCTCAGAAAAGAAGATAAACGAAACAACCGATCCGCAGAGTATACACGAACTTTATAACAATAAATGTGTTATAGCATACAGAATTGCAAACGCAAAAGCTTATGTGTTCCACAAAGAGTTATACACAGACGGGCTTACGCTTCGTAATCATTTTGAGCCATTAGGTACTCTTCCTGATGAAACAAGAAAAAAATATTTCGAGATAAGCAAAAAGTATGACGAGCTCGCTTATGAATACGAAAAGAAAATTTAATGTAACGCAAAATTTACAATTCCTTTTATGAGAATATCTGAAATGTTCTCATAAATAAAAGGAGGTTTTAAATATGGATTTTGAAAAGGCAGAAGAAATCATCGAAGGTGAAGTTATCGCAGAAGAAACTTCAGAATGTATACCTGTTGAGATGATGAATGTTCTCGTTCTCGGAAATTCGGGTGCGGGAAAAAGCACACTGATAAAAGCGATTTCGGGTGCTGAGGTTGAAACGGGTATCGGCGAGGGGCTTACAAAAGAAATAACCCCTTATGTTTCGAAGACCTGGCCTATACGTTGCATCGACACGATGGGGCTTGAATTTGACAAATCGAAGCAGAGAAAGGTTATAAAGCAGGTAAAACAGTTCACCAAAAATCAGCTTAAAGAAAAAGGTAATGACGGCATAGACGCTGTATGGTATTGCGTTGAAGGAACATCAAAAAGAATATTCCAGTATAACATTGAAATGATGAGCAAGACTATTAAAAGCTGGAAGAATGTTCCCGTTTTTGTCGCTATCACAAAATCATTTTCTGAAGTTGAAACCGAAGAAAACATAAACGCTGTTAAAGAGGCATTCGCAAAATGCAAGGATGTCAATTTACAGAAAATAATTCCCGTTGTTGCGGAAACATATAAAATCAACGAAGAAACCATTGTTGAGCCTAAGGGTGTTGACGCACTTTGTCTTGCAACGCTTGATTGTATGGACGAGGCTAAAAAGATAAGCGAAGAAAACAAGAACAGAATGATTCTTGAACAGAAACGTTTTTCGGCAAATCTTTTGACAGGAACATCAACCACTATGGGCGTTGCTATTGGTGCGATACCTATTCCCTTCCCTGATTCTACAATACTTGTTCCGCTTGAAATTGCTCTTACAAAGGGAATTCTTAAAATTTACGGCATTGAAACAAAGGGCGACCTTATCGCAGCCATAGTCGGCTCGACGACTATATCGGAAGTTGCGAGAGCGACGCTTGGTGCGGTTACAAAGGTTGTTCCCAACTTAGCTTCATCGGCACTCAACGCTGTTGTTGCGGGATTTTTTGTTACCGCTTTAGGCGAATCGGTTATAGCACTTTCAGAAGCAGTATGTACCGGAAAAATCGATGTCGAGAAAATCGACAATGTTGTTAAATTCGTCGGAGAGAAGCTGAAAGAAAACCCTGTTTTCGAATTTGTTGTTTCATTCTTCGAAGAACACCCCGAACTTATACAGGGAAAATCCGCAAAGGAAATTTTCGGTCTTATATTAGGCGCATTCAAAAACAGTAAAAAGTAGTAAACATAAAAATAAAGGGTACTTAAACAGTACCCTTTATTTTTATTATTTTCTGAAAATTTCCTCTGCGTATCTTACGGATTCCATAGCGTCCTTTGCGTATTTATCTGCGCCTATACTGTCAGCGTAATCCTTTGTGAGAACTGCGCCTCCTACTACTACCTTACAAGAGGGGTGTTTTTCGCGGAGGAGTTTTATTGTTTCTTCCATAGCGGGAACGGTTGTTGTCATAAGTGCGCTGAGGCCTACAAGGCGGGCACTTTTTTCTATCGCAGTTTCGACTATAACTTCGGGTGGAACATCTTTTCCGAGGTCTATAACATCAAAGCCATAGTTTTCTAAAAGGAGTTTAACGATATTTTTTCCTATATCGTGGATATCGCCCTTTACCGTTGCTATGACGATTGTTCCCTTACTATCACCCGTTTTTTCTTCGGAAAGCATTTTCTTCTTTATAACTTCAAATGCTGATTTAGCAGATTCAGCGCTCATAAGAAGCTGTGGGAGATAAATTGTCTTTTCTTCAAAGCCTTTTCCGACAATATCAAGAGCGGGAATGATTTTTTCTTTTACTATTTCCATTCCGTCGGTGGTCTTTAAAAGTTCTTCTGTTATAATCGCTGATTTTTCTTTAAAGCCTTTTATTATAGCATACTGTAAATCGTTATTGTTTTCTTCCGTTTTAGCGGGAGCTTTTTCTGGTTCTTCTTTATTCTCTGTAACAAACGAAATATAGTCTGTAAAGTTATCATCAAGTCCCTTAAGGGCGTTAAAGGAATGATATGTTTTCATCATATCCTTTGAATGAGGATTCATAATCGCCGCTGAAAGACCGTTTTCGAGTGCGAGTGAGAAAAAGATACTGTTTACTGCGTCTCTTTCGGGAAGTCCGAATGAGATATTTGAAACGCCGAGAGATGTATGACATCCTAAAGTTTCTTTTATGGTTTTAAGCGAAGAAAGAGTAACCTCTGCGGCATTTTTATCGGCACTTACCGCCATAGCGAGAGTATCGAAAATGATATCCTTTTTCGATATTCCGTATTCTTTTGCAGTTTCGATTATCTTTTCGGCAATCTTCACTCTGCCCTCGGCGGTTGCGGGAATTCCGTTTTCGTCAAGAGTAAGTGCTACTACAAGTCCGCCATATTTTTTTACGAGAGGAAAGACCGCTTTCATACTTTCTTCTTTTCCATTAACGGAATTTATCATAGCTTTTCCGTTATAGATACGAAGTGCTTTTTCCATAGCTACAGGGTCTGATGTATCAATCTGTAAAGGAAGATCTGTAACTGACTGAAGTTCGAAAAATGTTGTTTCAATCATTTTTACTTCGTCTATTTCGGGAAGCCCTACATTGACATCAAGAACATCGACACCTTTTTCCTGCTGGGATACACCCTCACGGAGAATATAGTCGATATCGTTTTCTATAAGTGCTTGTTTGAAACGTTTTTTGCCCGTTGGGTTTATTCTTTCGCCTATGAGAATTGCTTTTTTATCGAAAGAAACTGTATGTGAATATGAAGAAATGACAGTTAAGTTTTTATCTGTAAGAGGGACTACAGGAAAATCCTTTGTTGCGTTTACTGTTTCTTTTATGTAATCGGGGGTTGTTCCGCAACATCCGCCCAGAAGGCGAACACCTGCTTTTGCGTATTCTATCATTTCGTCGGCAAATTCCTTAGCGCCGACTTTAAAGACAGTTTTGCCATCGACTGTTACGGGAAGGCCTGCGTTTGGTTTTAAGATAACAGGAATTGACGCTACGGAAAGAAGTTCAGAAACGATATCTTTCATTTCGGCAGGGCCTAATGAACAGTTTGTTCCGACAGCGTCTGCGCCCATACCCTCGGCGAGTGCTACCATAGCAGAAGGAGTTGCACCTGTCATAAGTTTTCCGTCTTCACTATAAGCGTTTGAAACGAATACGGGAAGGTCGCAGTTTTCCTTTGCGGCAAGAAGTGCGGCTTTTGTTTCATAAGAGTCGTTCATGGTTTCTATGAAAACAAGGTCGGCACCATACTTTGCACCAAGTTTTACTGTTTTTGAAAAAGCAGAAACTGCGTCTTCAAAATAAAAGTCGCCGAGTGGCTTTAAAAGTTTTCCTAAAGAACCCATATCGAGCGCTACGAATTTATTTCCGATATCACCTGTTTCTGCTATTGCGTCCTTTGCGTTTTTAATAGCGGCAGAGATAATTTTTTCGAGTTCGTCATCTGAAAATTTGAGCGGATTTGCACCGAATGTGTTTGCGCAGACAATGTTACTTCCTGCTTCAAAATAGGCTTTATGAATATCTTTTATAATATCGGGGTGGGTAATGTTCCATCTTTCAGGAAGTTCGCCGGGCTTAAGACCTTTCGCCTGAAGAAGCGTTCCCATTCCGCCATCGAGATAGACGCGGTTTTCTTTTAAAAATTCTCTTAAATTCATAGTTCTCTCCTGTAAATACATCCTGCGTTTTCACAACTTTCGCAGGGATTTTTTTCTTCTGTTTCGGTATTCTTTATTCCGACAACGGCTGTCACCGATTTTGAGGGCGACATAAGATAACTGTCGTTAAGGCAGATACCCAAATTCTTTGTGGCGTCTGTTACCGAAATAATAAGTTTCTGATCCTTTATATCCCAGTCGGAATAGCCGGGGCTGAAACGATTTGTTATGCACTTATATTTCTTTTTCATTTCATCACAGAAAGCGTCACACAGTGCCTCTATTCGTTCTGTTCCTATCGCTTGAAAAACTACTGCTTTTGTCGGCGAAATTCTACTGTATTTTGAGATGAGTCTGTCTATCCCTACGCCTATTGTTGCGGCAAAGATGATTATTTCGTCGCTGTCTGAAAGGTGTTTCAAAAGACCTTGTGAAGAAATATCTTTTTTATACTTTATCGGATATACGCTATAAGAAACAGCGTAAGAAAGCGAGGGTAATGCTTCTGACAAACATTCCTCAACAAGAGAAAGAACCGCATCATCGGGGGTTTTACAGCCCATATAACGAAGTATCTCTTTTTTATCGACAAGGGGTGCATCAAAAATGAGTTTTTCAGCCATAGTTATTTCCCTAAAATATCAGAAAGATTGCTTTGTATCTTTTCGGCAACATCGGGTTTATTCATTGAGTAAACGTGGACGTTTGTAATGTTGTTTGCGTAAAGGTCGATTATCTGGTCGGTAGCATATGCAATTCCCGCTTGTTTCATGGCGAGAGGGTCGGAACCGAATCTATCAACAAGGCTTTTGAAACGCTGAGGCATAAACGAGCCCGAGAGTTTTATTGCTCTTTCAACCTGATTTGCGTTTGTTATAGGCATAATTCCAGGAATTACGGGGACGGTTATTCCCGCTTCACGGATTTTATAAAGGAAATTATATAAAAGATTGTTATCGAAAAACATCTGTGTTGTCAAGAAATCGCAACCCGCGTCAACCTTTTCTTTAAGACATTTTATATCGTCTTTCTGGTTTTCGCTTTCGGGGTGGATTTCGGGATAACAAGCCGCGCCTATACAAAAATCATAATGAAGGCTTTTTATCTCTCTGATAAGGTCAATGGCATAGCGGTAATCCCACTTACTGCGATCATCATTCATCATACTTTCGGGAATGTCGCCACGAAGCGCCATAATATTCTGAATTCCCGCCTTATGCATATCCTCAATCCTCTGTTTTACTGTTTCTTTATCCGAAGAAACGCAGGTAAGGTGCGCCAGCATAGGAACGCCGAATTCTTCTTTTATATTCTTTGCAATTTCAAGGGTATATTTACTTGTTCCGCCACCTGCACCATATGTAACACTCATAAAAGAGGGGCGAAGTTTTGCTATTTCTTCTGTTGCGACTTTGACGCTATCAAAGGAACTTTCCGTTTTGGGTGGAAAAACCTCGAAAGAGAGGGATAATGTATCTTTTGTTATAAGGTCAATGATTTTCATATTTCTTCATCCTTTCTTCGAATGATAGTTTATTATATCACAGTTTACAGAAAATTACAATAAAAAAGAAAAAACCGATGAATTTTTCTTTCATCGGCTTTTCCTTCAAGAAAGGAGTCTATGAAAAATATAACAACAAGCGTTAGTTAAAATACAGATTTTCTTCTGTAATTTCATTATAACATAATGAGTGGGTAAAAGTCAGGACAATGAAAATAAAAAAGAACACCCTGAAAGGATGTTCTTCTGGTCGAGGCGAAATGCAACGTGGAGAATACGCATTTTCAGACGGTGAGGAAATACGGTTAAATAACCTTGCCATCAACCCGCAAAGTCCCGAAACTGCTTGGATTACTGAGGATTTTATGATGATTGTTTCGGCTGCGGGGAAGAAGTGGGTGAAAGAGGTACTTCAATAAATATTACTACAATCAAGTCCAGATTTTCTATTACGGATAGATGGACTTGATTCATTCTTTTATTCTAGGGACAGTATATTCTGTTACCTTAGCAATACCTGAATTATTAAGTAATTCAAAAAATTCATTTATTTGGCTGTGCTGTTGATGAGGATATCTAGATGTTGTACGGTAATCACAAAATGTAAATATCATTTCTCGTTTTGCTCTTGATAGTGCCACAAAAAACGCACATCTATCTTCTTCAGGTTGATTTTTAAAGTTCCAAAAGGCAGAATCCTCAAGACCAATAAAATAAACCGCTTCATATTCCAAGCCTTTGCTCTTGTGAATTGTCATAATTGGTACAGAGTGTAATCCCTCGAAATTTTCGATTGCTAGTAACCAATTAAACTTTTCAATTTGAAGTTCTTTCCACATATACTTTTTAAATTTATCTAATAATCCATCCAAATATTTCCCTTGAGCATATGTAGGTGCTAGTGCTTTTATTTTCTGCACTCCTAAAAATGAGACAATATTATTTATTAGATCTCCAAATTCACTTTCTATAGTGACTGAATTAATCAAAGAATTTAATTCGTTTATTTTATTGATTAGAACATCTTGCACTTTATAATACGATTCAAACTCTGCCGTCGAATCCACCCCAAAGAGTTCCATAATTACTGTTAATATAAAATTCCAATCTTGTGGACGCTTTCTGTCAACTGACACTTTTAATATTGTTTTTATTATTTTAATTATAGGTTCTTTGATTAAATCCTGATAATCATTCTCAATACGTGCGCGAATATTATTTCTTTCAAGTTCAGCGATAATTTGAGCCGTATATTCTTGAGGTTTTTGTTTACATAAAATACACAACTTGTTCGGATCAATATTTGATGAAATTTTATTAAAAATGTCACGAGATATTATTCTTGCTTCAATGTTATCATCATCAGTTATAAATAATGATACTTTCCCTTCGTCAGGATTCCATTTTTTTGATACACTTATATTACAACTACTTTCTTTTAATGATGAGTACATCATTTTTTGAAGTTCAACAAGTCTTGGGGCAGAACGATGATTCATCATCAATTTTACTTCCGTTGCATTAAAATCATTTTTAAATTCTTCAAAAACAGTCTTTAAAGCACCCGCCCATAACATAATTCGTTGTTTATTGTCACCAACACCTGTCACAATGGAATTAGAGT
>JAGAJQ010000100.1 GCA_017828955.1 Oscillospiraceae bacterium | reverse complement strand
TTTATGAAATCGGTGATACAAAGCATAGTTTTAAAGTTTCTGGCATTGCAGAAGAAATGCAATACGGCAACTACGGAAAAGGACTTATGGGTGCATATCTTCCTGAAAAAGTCTATGAAAAATTTGCCGAAGAATATAAAGAACAGACAGTTATAGAATATTCTGTTATTACAAACGGAGATATCAATACTCTTCAGAATGAAATCAGCGACCTGACAGAGAAAAAAGGCATCACAATGCTTACGAGTTGTGACAGGGTTTCTACAAAGGATACAAGAACAATGGTCTGTAATCTGATTATTCTTGTTCTTTCGGCATTTGCGATGATAATTTTGCTTGTAAGCGTATTTTTATGTAAATTCAGAATAAGCAATTCAATTGAAGAAGATATGGTCAATATGGGAGTTCTTAAAGCACTCGGATACACAGGAAATATGATAATAGCAGGCGTGGTGCTTCCATATCTTATGGTTACAGTTTTCGCTTCCTTATCGGGAGTGGTTCTTTCTTATTCCGTTCTGCCCGTTTTGGCAGAAATACTGACTTTACAGGCAGGTTTTTCTTTTGCGTTATCATTTGATATAAAGGGACTTATCTGTGTTATGATAATTCTTGCGGTTATAGTTTCGCTCTTTACATATACATCTGCAAAGCGCATCAGAAAATTACAGCCCATAAACGCAATCAGAGGCAACGGCGAGGGAAAATCCGTCAAGAAAAACTATTTTCCGCTTGATGAAACAAATGGCAGAACAAAATTTCTTCTTGTTATGAAACAGACCTTTTCAAACGGAAAGCAGAATGTTTTATTATTCGGCGTGTCGTTTGTCCTTACAATACTCGTTGCATTTGCGGGAACAATGTTCTATAATGTTATTATTGAGCCTGACAATTTTATATCGACATTATCCGAAGAAATGCCACAGATAATAATATATCCCGATATGGAGCAAGAAGATTTCATTTCAGATGAACTCAAAAGCAATACGGAAATAAAATCTGTATTGAAATATGCGGTCGGAACGGTAAATACAGATGATATGCCCGTTACTGTTTTTGCCTGTGAGGATTTTAGCCGTGTGTCAAACGATTTATGCTATCTTGGTGAAAATCCCGATGAAAAGAATGAAATCGCTCTCGGAAGTGCATTTGAAGGAAAATATGATATCGGCGACAGAATAGAAATGCACAACGGCGATATTTCACATTTTTATGAAGTGACAGGTTTTGTTCAGAGCGTAAATTATCAGGGAAATGTTTGTGAATTTTCGTTAGAGGGATATGAGATGCTCTGTTCTGAAAAACTTGTCCCTGCTTTATATGTGTATCTTGATAATCCCGCCGATACAGAGAAGATATTCAAAGAAATTGAAGAAACTTACAGCGATAAAATCATAAGCATAATGAATTATCAGAAAATGACCGAAACAACGCAGGAAATGTATTCGGGAATTACCTCGGTTATTGTGGTTGTAATATTCATACTGACAATACTCATTGTACTTTTTGTGCTTTATATTGTGATAAAGACACTTCTTGTAAAGAGAAAGCAGGAACTCGGAATTTATAAGGCAATCGGTTATTCAAACAGACAACTTATGATACAGACAATAGGCAGTTTCCTGCCGTCATCGGTTATAGCGGTATTGTTGTCATCTGCTCTTGGAATGATTTATATTCCGAAGATAAATCAGTTTATTTTTGAGACAATATGTGCTATGAAAAACAATATGGAGGTATCGTTTGTTTTTCTTATGATTTTTGCTTTTGTGCAGATAACGGCAAATCTGATAATCAGCATTTTACTCACAAAACCCATAAAGAAAATATCGGCATACGCTTTAATAAAGGAAGGTTAATATGAATTTCGGAGAAAGACTAAAACAAATCAGAGCAAATCAGGGTTTATCGCAGGAACAACTTGCGGAGAAAATAGGCGTTTCAAGACAGGCTATTACCAAATGGGAAACAAACAGAGGTCTGCCTGATGTTGAAAATATGATAATACTTGCTGAAATC
>JAGAJQ010000099.1 GCA_017828955.1 Oscillospiraceae bacterium | reverse complement strand
TTTTCAGGAGGAATTATGAGAAGTTCAAGTGACATCAAAATCAGAAAAAGAAGAAAAAAGAGTAACCCTATATTAAAAACACTCGCGGTTATCGGAACAACATTCCTTTCACTTTTTCTTATAGTTGTAATTACGCTCTGTATCGTTGCAACTGCGCTGACTGTTTATGTAATCAAGTTTATGGAAAATTCTGAAAGTGTTGATATTGACCTTTACAACCTCGATGTAATGACAACTTCATTCATCTATGCTGAAGATCCTGTTACAGGTGAACAGGTTGAAATACATCGTATGAGTCAGGATGCAAACAGAATTCTCGTTTCTCTTGATGAAGTTCCTCAACACGTAAGAGACGCTTTTATTTCAACTGAAGACGAACGTTTCTATGAGCACGAAGGTGTTGACTTTAAGAGAACATTCCTTGCTTTCGCAAACTACTTCCTTCATTTCTGGGACGAAAAACAAGGTGGTTCTACAATAACTCAACAGCTTGTAAAGAACATTACAGGCGACGATAAACAAGACCCTGCCAGAAAGATGCGTGAAATCTTCAGAGCGATGAATCTTGAAAGAGAATATCCTAAAGATGTTATCCTCGAGGCTTATCTCAACTATATCGGTTTCGGCGGAAATACCTATGGTATCCAGGCGGCTGCTAACAAATACTTCAATAAGGACGTTTCAGAACTTACCGTTGCAGAAGCAGCTTATCTTGCAGCTATACCTAAAAGTACAGTTGAGTTCAATCCCCTTATAAATCCCGAAAGTAATCAGAACAGAAGAAATCAGGTAGTACTCCCTACTATGCTTGAAAATGGATTTATTTCATCTGAGCAGTATGAAGAGGCGGTTAATGCAACTCTTATTTTTGCAGGCCAGTCACTCGACGAAACAACAGGTGAAATTATTGAAGAAGATACCGTTATTCAGGACTATTTCGTTGATATGGTAATTTTTGATGTAGCTGCAGATTTCCAGAAGAGATACGGAATCGACACCCAGGAAGAAGCTATAAAAATCATTTCAAATGGTGGTTACAGAATCTACTCAACAGTTGATCTTGACATTCAGAGAGAAATGGAAGCTAAGTATCTTGATAATGCTACTTTCTCAAATTCTGAAGAAGCACTTGCAAATCCCCCGCAATCTGCTGCTATTATAATGGACTATAATGGTCATATCAAGGGTGTTGTCGGCGGTATCGGAAGAAAACCTAATCCTATGTGTTATAACAGAGCGACAATGGCAAAGCGTTCAATCGGTTCAACAGTAAAACCTATTTCTTCATATGGATATGCTCTTTATTCAGACTATATAAACTGGTCAACTGTATTTTTTGACGAACCTATCGAGGTTGTTGAAGACTGGAATACTATGAAGAAAATGAAATGGCCCAAAAACTACTCAAACAAATGGACAGGTCAGAAATATTTCACATATGACGCTCTTCAGCGCTCACTCAATACAATCCCTGCGCAGCTTGTTGATCATCATACTCCTAAGACAGTATTTGACTTTATGCAGAACAATATGCAGATTACATCTCTTGTTGCTGCCGACGCAGACTATTCTGCTATGACTGTTGGTGGTCTTACCGATGGTATTACTCTTCTTGAACTTACATCTGCTTATCAGGCATTCGGAAACGAAGGAAAAATCTACAAGCCCATATCGTATTACAAAGTTCTCGATTCTAACGGAAATGTAGTTCTTGACAACACAGACAACACATATATTCAGGCTATAGACCCTGATACCGCTTATGTAATGAACAAACTTCTTCAGACAGTAGTTTACGGTCCTGCAGGTACAGGTGTTGCGGCTAAGGTTGAAAATGTTACTATTGCTGCGAAAACAGGTACTTCTCAGGAATGGGTTGACCTCGCTTTCGTTGGTGTTACTCCATCTTATGTTTCTGCTGTATGGTATGGTTACGATGAAGCATATAAATACGACGAAGAAACAGGAAAATACGTTCCTAACTCTTGTAAAGACATTTACTACTCCTCAGCTGTTGTATGGAAAAATGTTTTCGGAAATATAATGGCAGAAAAGGATGCAGGAACAGCTTTCCCTGAAAATCCTAATATTATCAAAATGGAATATTGTATGCATACAGGTCTTATTGCAGGTCCTTCATGCACAACAAGAGCCGAAGGATATTATAAACCTACAAATATTCCTGGCTTCTGTAATGGTCAGCATAACGGAACAATATATAATCTTCCCGGCGGAGAAACTGTAAGAGTTATCGAAGAGGAAGAATCCAAAGAAACAACTCCGGGAACTGCATCGACTATCGACCTCAACTCACTTCCCCAGTAATAAGGAGAATTATGGACAGAATTAAATTTGCTTGCCCTTGTCATTTCGGGCTTGAAAGCGTTTTAAAATTTGAAATAGGAAAAATTGGCGGTGAAGATATAGTCGTTTCTGATGGAAAAGTATCATTCTATGGTGATTTTTCAACTCTTGCAAAAGCGAATATTTCTCTTGCCACTGCTGAAAGAGTTCTTATTGTGCTCAAAGAATTCCATGCAGAGTCATTTGAGGAATTATTTCAGGGCGTTAAAAAAATTCCGTTTGAACAGTATATCGGAAAATATGATGCATTCCCTGTTAAAAGCGGACACGCACTCAACTCCACTTTACACAGCATTCCCGATTGTCAGTCAATCATAAAAAAAGCTGCTGTTGAAAGACTTAAAGAAAAATATCATAACAGTTGGTTTGAAGAAACAGGAGCTATATTCCCTATTCAATTTTCAATTATAAAAGACGAAGTTGTTATTTATCTCGACACAACAGGAACAGGACTTCACAAAAGAGGATACAGAAGAAATTCAAATGACGCTCCGATAAAAGAAACGCTTGCCGCAGGAATTATCGACCTTGCAAGAGTAAGAGGAGATTCTGTTGTGTGTGACCCATTCTGCGGAAGCGGTACACTTCTTATAGAATCTGCATATAAGGCATTATCAGTAGCGCCAGGGCTTAAAAGAAAGTTCTTAGCAGAAAAATGGGACTGTATCCCCTCTTCATTCTGGAAAGATGCGAGAAACGATGCTATTTCACTCGTAAGACATGATACCGATTTTAAGGCTTACGGCTTTGACATTGATGAAAACGCAGTAACTCTTACTAATGACAATGCGAACAAAGCAGGTATTTCAAAGAGAATTTCTGCGACAAAAGCCGATATAAAGAACTACAAAAATCAAAAAGGAACAATAACTATCTGCAATCCGCCTTATGGCGAAAGAATGCTTGATATTAAAGAGGCTGAAAAACTCTATCAGGTTATGGGGCAGGTTTTTGAAGGAAGCAAAGATGCTCCCTGCTATATAATCTCTCCTCACGAGGATTTTGAAAAATTCTTCGGAAGAAAAGCAGATAAGAGAAGAAAGCTTTATAACGGAATGCTGAAATGTCAGTTGTTTATGTATTATAAGTAAGATAAACAAAACCCTTGAGAAGAAATAAATCTTTTCAAGGGTTTATTTATTATAAAATATTTAGTTCAATAAATTGAAATTGGTCACTTTGCATATCGCGGGTCTAATAGGGGTTTACCGTCTTTATCCACCAAAACCGTAATTCCTCCGATGTTTGTCCAATGTGCCATTAAATACTGTACACCTGTTTCCGTATCGACAATAATTCTTGTTCCTTCCATCAATCCGTCTTTTTCAATAATCTCAAATCTTTTTTTC
>JAGAJQ010000098.1 GCA_017828955.1 Oscillospiraceae bacterium | reverse complement strand
TTCATCACAGGCGGTGTTGAACAGAGAATGAACGGTTCCTGCGCAGGCGGAACAGGTGCATTCATCGACCAGATGTCATCACTCTTAGGTATTACAACCGACGAAATGGATGTTCTTGCTTCAAAATCAGAAAAACTCTACCCGATTGCATCAAGATGCGGAGTTTTTGCAAAATCCGATATCCAGCCCCTTCTCAATCAGGGTGCTAAGAGAGAGGATATTGCCGCATCAATCTTCCAGGCTGTTGTTGACCAGACGGTTTCAGGTCTTGCACAGGGCAGAACAATAGAAGGAAATGTTCTTTTCTTGGGTGGCCCCTTATCTTTCCAGAAAGAACTCAGAAAAGCGTTTGTAAGAACTCTTTCTCTTAACGAGGAAACAGCCGTTTTCCCTGAAACAGCGCCTGTATTTATGGCATTCGGAAGTGCTCTTTATGCAAAGGAAAACACAGAGCCTATGCTTCTTTCGGATGCTGTTGAAAAAATTGAAAACGCTCCCGTTTCAGATACTATTATAACCTCACAGAGACTTTTTAATACAAAAGAAGAATACGCAGATTTTGTAAAGCGCCACAGTGCCTGCGATTTAGGCTATGCCGATATCAGAGGATATGAAGGCGATGCTTATCTCGGTATCGACGCAGGCTCGACAACTACAAAACTCGTTCTCATAACACCCGACGGAAAGCTCCTCTATAATCATTATTGTGCCTCAAAGGGACAGCCCCTTGACATAATCACAAAGCAGATTGAAGAAATCTATCAGCTTTCAGAGGGAAGAATACACATAAAGGGAAGTGCCGTTACAGGCTACGGTGAAGACCTTATCCGCGCGGGGCTCCGTTGTGATTTCGGTATCGTTGAAACAGTAGCACATTTCAAGGCGGCTGCATTCTTCTGCCCCGATGTTGACTTTATCATAGATATCGGCGGACAGGATATCAAGTGTTTCAAAATCATGAATAACGCAATAGACAGTATTATGCTCAACGAAGCCTGCTCATCGGGTTGTGGCTCGTTTATTCAGACATTTGCCTATGCTATGGGTTATGATATCGCCGAATTCTCAAAGCTCGGCCTTTTCGCAGAAAACCCCGTTGACCTCGGTTCAAGATGCACAGTATTCATGAACTCGAATGTAAAACAGGCACAGAAGGACGGCGCATCGGTTGAAGACATTTCAGCAGGTCTTTCGGCGTCTATCATCAAGAATGCTATCTATAAGGTAATAAGAGCAAACTCTGCCGACGAACTCGGAAAGAACATCGTTGTTCAGGGCGGAACATTCCTCAACGACGCAGTTCTCCGTTCGTTTGAAATGGAACTCGGAAGAAATGTTACAAGACCCGCAATAGCAGGACTTATGGGTGCATTCGGTGCCGCTTTATATGCTAAAGAACAGCAGACAGAGAAAAAATCCTCACTTCTTTCCGAAGAAGAACTCAAGGAATTTTCATACACCTCAAAGGGTGCTGTATGTCAGGGCTGTACAGCACACTGCAACCTTACAGTA
>JAGAJQ010000001.1 GCA_017828955.1 Oscillospiraceae bacterium | reverse complement strand
CTCTATGAACTTATAAAATATGTAAATGAACAGAACTCTATGAGATTATCAACAGGTACACTCAATGATGTTCTCGCTTACGCAACATCGCGCGTTCAGCCCCCTTCAGATAAGGGTAAAAGGCTTAAAATCTACTATATGACTCAGCCTTCTACAAAACCGCCTACATTTGTAACTTTTGTAAACAAGGCGGAACTTTTCCATTTTTCTTATCAGAGATATCTTGAAAATCAGATAAGGCAGACATTCGGCCTTGAAGGTACTCCTGTAAGATTTATTGTGAGAGAACGCGGAGAAAACGATAAATAAGGAGCATTTTTATGATTGATAATATTTCCAGTTTTTCTATCGCGCTTGCTATAACGGCAGTTATCGCTTACCTTCTCGGAAGCCTTAACTTTGCTATAATTATATGCAGATTGTGGAAGAAAACAGACATCAGAACAGTAGGAAGTAAAAACGCAGGTTTCACAAATACTCTCCGTGTTTTCGGAAAAGGCCCTGCAATTTTAACTATGTTAGGCGACCTTTCAAAAGGTGTTGTTGCTGTTATAATAGGTATAACTATTTTCAGGCTTTTCAATACGGGACTTGTTGTTCCTGAGCATTTAAGAGATGTTGTTACAGAGGAATATTCAACGGTATTTGTCGGATATGTAGCTGGTATTTTTGCCATTATCGGACATATTTTCCCGATATATTACGGATTTAAGGGCGGAAAGGGAATTCTTGTTTCCTGTTCAATCCTTCTTGTTATCGACCCGATAACATTCTGTATTGAGATTCCTTTCTTTATTCTTATTGTAATAATAACAAGATATGTTTCTGTTGCATCTATTTCAGCAGCTGTTTTATATCCTATAACAACCTTCGTTACTCAGACACTTAGTGGAAATTATCCTTATGTGTGGCTTAATGTTGCGTTAGTATGTGTTACAAGCATAATACTTATCTATATGTATAAGGAAAATATCAAACGACTCAGAGCAGGAACTGAAAATAAATTCGGTAAAAAGAAAAAGCCCAAGGAGGAAACCTGATATGGCTAAAATTGCTGTTCTTGGTTCAGGCGGATTCGGATTAAGTCTTGCTGTTATGACTGATGCACATAATCACGATGTAACAGTATGGTCGGCATTTGCTGATGAAATCGAAATGCTTAAAAAGGAAAGAGAACATAAAAACCTCCTTCCTGGCGTTAAAATCAACGAAAACATAGACCTTATTACAGATATATCAGGAATAAAGGATTGTGATATCGTAATTTTTGCGATCCCATCATCTTTTGTAAGAAAAATTGCAGTAATGGCCGCGCCTTTCATAAAGAAGGATGCCGTTGTTGTGAATGCGGGTAAAGGTCTTGAAGACGATACATTCAAACGTTTATCAGTGGTTCTTTCTGAAGAAATTCCCGATAATAAGATTGTATCTATATCAGGGCCGTCACACGCAGAAGAAGTGGCTCTTGGCTACCCAACAACAGTAACGGTAGCATCTCTCGACAGAGACGCTATGTATTATATTCAGGATGAACTTTCAAACGAGTCGTTCAGAATATATGCCTGTGACGATATTATAGGAGTTGAAATGGGCGGTGCCATGAAGAATATTATCGCCCTTTGTACTGGAATATGCGATGGTATGGGATATGGTGACAATACCAAAGCGGCGCTTATGACAAGAGGAATGACCGAAATTGCAAGACTTGGTGTAAAACTTGGCGGAAGCCCCGAAACCTTTTCAGGACTTTCAGGAATGGGCGACCTTATTGTTACCTGCACAAGTATGCATAGTCGTAATCGTCGTGCTGGAATGCTTATAGGTCAGGGTGTCGATCCTGCTGAGGCAGTAGCAAAGGTAGGAACAGTTGAAGGCTATGTTTGTGCTAAAATAGTATGGAAACTCGCTAAAGAAGTAGGAGTTTCGATGCCTATAACAGAAAAGCTTTATGAGG
>JAGAJQ010000010.1 GCA_017828955.1 Oscillospiraceae bacterium | reverse complement strand
TTTTATTTTCAGAAATAGGTGTAAATGAAAATATATCTGTCATAGCAAATTCTTTTATAGAAATAACCTCTCTCAGCAGACTTGAAAAGGATATATTCAGACTTCTGCCGTTTATAACAGCCTTATTCTCATTTGGAGGAATATCTGTAATAATGCAGATAAAAGCAATCGTAAAAGACAGATTTTCTCTTAAATATTTTTTTATTTCAAGGATTATAATCGCGTTTTTATCGGCGATTGTATCAGAAATTGCTGTAAAGTTTATAAGCATTACAGTATCTAAAGAGGCTATTTATATAGGTTCAAGAGAAAACTCTGTTTTGCCATCAATAATTTTAATAATAATGATAATATATCTTTTATGGGATAAAAAAACTGTTGCAAACAGAAAAAATATGTGATATAATTTTTATAGATGAACATTTTATGAAAGGGTGTTTGCTATGGCTAAGAAAAAATTATTCGGTAACGATATCCCCCCTCAGTGTCAGTATTGTCATTTCGGCTCACGCGCTAAAGACGGCAATATGGTTCTTTGTGAAAAAAGAGGCATGGTAAAGGCTGATTTCAGTTGCCCTAAATATATGTACTCTCCTTTGAAGAGAATTCCTGTTAAACAGCTTCATCTCCCTGAGAGCGAACAGTAAATTAAAAAAGATAAATCCCACAGAGTAAAATCTGTGGGATTTTTATTTTACTTCTTAACTATTTTTGTGAAAGACTTCTTGCCCTTTTTGAGAATTACGAAATCAGAAACTTCGATAACTTCGGCAAAATCCTGAATTTTTCTGTCATCAACAGAAACTCCTCCACCCTGGATAAGTCTTCTTGCTTCTGATTTTGAAGCAGCAAGTCCTGCTGTTACTAAAAGATCAGCTACTGACATATTTTCTGTAATTTCAACAGTAGGCATATTTTCTGAATGTCCTGCTCCACCAAAGACAGCCTTTGCAGCTTCACGAGCCTTGTCTGCTTCTTCATCACCATGAACGAGTTTGGTGAGTTCGTAAGCGAGAAGTTCCTTAGCCTTATTGAACTCAGCGCCTTCCATTGTCTTTTCCATTTCTTCAATCTGTTCAACAGGAACGAAAGTAAGCATTTTAAGACACTTGATAACGTCGGCATCAGAAACATTTCTCCAATACTGGAAGAAATCATAAGGTGTTGTTTTATTGGCGTCAAGCCATACTGCACCGTTTTCTGTATTACCCATCGTCTTTCCTTCTGAATTAAGAAGAAGAGTAATTGTCATAGCGTGAGCGTCTTTTCCGAGCTTCTTTCTGATAAGTTCTGTACCACCGAGCATATTTGCCCACTGATCATCTCCACCGAACTGCATATTACAGCCGTATTTCTGATAAAGCATATAGAAATCGTAGCTCTGCATTATCATATAATTAAATTCGAGGAAAGTAAGTCCTCTTTCCATTCTCTGCTTATAACACTCGAATGTGAGCATCTTATTTACGCTGAAACAAGCACCTACTTCACGAAGAACATCAACATAATTAAGGTCTAAAAGCCAGTCGCCATTATTTACAACGATTGCTTTGTCTTCTGAAAAGTCGATAAATCTGCTCATCTGTTTCTTGAAACACTCAACATTATGATTGATTGTTTCTTTTGTCATCATTTTTCTCATATCGGTTTTGCCTGAAGGGTCACCGATCATTGCTGTTCCTCCACCGATAAGAACGATAGGCTTGTTTCCTGCCATCTGAAGACGTTTCATAAGGCAAAGTGCCATAAAATGACCAACATGAAGGCTGTCTGCTGTAGGGTCGAAACCTATGTAGAATGTTGCCTTTCCGTTATTGATCATTTCGCTTATTTCTTTTTCGTCAGTAACCTGGGCTATAAGGCCTCTTCTGATAAGTTCTTCGTAAAGTGTCATATCATTTTACTCCTTTATATAAATTATATTTTTTCTATTACAGAAATTGCGCAGTAATGAAGTATATCAAACTCATTAGGTGCAATTTTTGACAACATTGAAAGATGTTCTTTTTCGAATTCAGCCACTTTTTCTTCCGATAGCGAAGCACCTATTCCTCGGCAGGCTTTTATTCTTCCGTTCCAGTTTTCGTGGGTAAAAGGAACTTTAACATCAAAAACCTCGTTATGAATACGTTTGAAATATTTATCATAAATTTCGGGGATAAATATATCGTGTCGGGTTTCTTTACAACCCGTCCAATCGGGATTATATTTTAAAACAAGGTTTTCGCTCCTCCTCGCAATTTCATCTTCAAAAGGAAGCCAAGCCATATAGAGAAGTGCTAATTTTCCGCCTTTTCTTAACATTTTATAAAGTTTCGGGGCAGTTATATCGTGGTCAAAATAAAAGAAACATTGGCAAGCTGTTATAACATCAAAGGTTTCATCAGGAAAATCAAGTTTTTCCGTCGGACAACATAAAAAATCGATATTCATACCGGAATTTTCCGCAAGAATTTTCGCTTGTTCAATCTGATTTTCAGCAATATCGGTTCCTGTAAATTTCACACCGAAACGATACATATTACGAGGAATTACACCTGTACCCGTTCCGATATCAAGAACATTCTGACCTTCTTTGCAAATATCGAAAGAAAGGATTTTCTGATAAAATTCTTCGGGATAAATATCACGGTATTTAGCATAATCGGAAGATGTTTTTCCCCAGTCAAATCCCTTTCCGTTATCTATTTTTTCGTTATTTATCATCGCTACTCCCCCAAAAATAAAAAATCCTCTGACATATGTCAGAGGACGAATGTAATCGTGGTACCACCTCAGTTTATCGGCAAAGCCGACCTCATAACGCTGTAACGGGCGCAACCGTATCTCCCTACTACAACTTTCAGGAAATCAGCTCCAGGATGTATTCGCCTTATCTAAGTTGTTTTCTCACACCAACCGAAAACTCTCTTAAAACTCAATAAATAAGGTTACTTCTTCCCTTCGTTGCCTTTAAAATATGAATATATGATAACACAGTAAAAAAAGAATGTCAAGAATTTTTTGATTTGAGAAGTTCTGATGCGTTCTCAAGCATAAGTTCGGTAATGTTATCTCCACCCATAATTCTTGCGATTTCGTATTTTCTTCCATCAAAATCAAGTTGTTTTACTGATGTTACTGTTCTGTCATCAACTGTGTTCTTTTCGATAAGAAGATGGTTATCAGCCATAACAGCGATCTGTGCTAAATGAGTTACACAAAGAACCTGACGGATTTTGCCTATTTCAGATAACTTTATACCTATCTTCTGAGCAGCTCTTCCGCTGACACCTGTGTCAATTTCGTCAAAAATCATTGTAGGAATGTTATCTTTTTCTGCGATAACACTCTTCAAAGCGAGCATAACACGGGAAAGTTCTCCTCCTGATGCGATTTTGGCAATAGGTTTAGGAGGTTCTCCTGCGTTTGCAGAAATGAGAAGTTCCATAGTATCCATTCCATTTATTGTGAGTTTGCCCTTTTCGTGAGTAAAATCAAGAGTCACACCCGGCATATTAAGGAATTCAAGTTCTTTAGAAACATCTTCAATAAAGCGTTTCGCAACTTCTTCTCTGCTTTTAGAAAGAGCTTTTGCTTTTTCTGTTACTTCTGAAAGAAGCCTTTGCTTTTCTTCGTTCAAAGCTGATGTTTGTTCATCAGAGTTTGAAAGCAGAACAAGTTCATCAGCAGCAGAATTATAAAGTTTTATAACCTCAGGCAATTCTCCGTATTTTCTTGTTATTTTTATAATTTCATCACGACGGTTGGAAAGATACTGAAGTCTTTCAGCGTTGACATCAATTTTATCGCCAAAAGATGAAAGTTCTGAGGAAATATCATCTATTTCTATTTTAGCAGAATTGAGTCTTTCACAAAGCGATGATATTTCCTCGGAAATATCGGAAAACTGAGATAATCTATCAATAACATCGTAAAGAATATCAGACACGGATGAATTATCATCGCCTGTTAAAGCACCACAAGAAAGCGAAACAAACTTTGATATCATTTCGCTATTGCTTGCGAGTTTGAATTCCTCTTCGATAGCTATATCTTCACCTTCTTTAAGTTCAAGGTCGCCGATTTCATCGACAATATCTGAAAGATATGCTATTCTCTTATTTTTTTCATCAAGAGAAAGGGTTATTTCCTTTATTTTTCTTGAAATGTCCTGAAGATTTCTGAATGATGACCTATAATCCTCAATCTGAGATTCAAGTTCTCCGAAACTATCAATTATATCAATATGCTTTTCAGGAGAAAGAAGGATCTGATTGTCGTGTTGACCGTGAATGTTTATAAGAAGATTTCCTATATCGTGAATTGCAGAAACTGTTGATGGTCTTGAATTTATTCTCGCAACACTTCCACCATCTGATGAAATTTCTCTTGAAAGAATAACTGTTTTATCATCAGCAGAAAAGCCGAGTTCTGAAAGTTTGCTTATAACCTCATCGGAAATATCGGTAAACATTGCCGAAACAAAAGCTTTATCAGTTCCCGAACGAACAATATCCTTGGTTGTTCTCTGTCCTAAAACTGCGTTTATTCCGTTAATGAGAATAGATTTACCCGCGCCCGTTTCTCCTGTAAAAACATTGAGTTTATCATCAAAAGAAATATTGGCTTTTTCAATAACCGCAAGATTTTCAATATAAAGTTCTTTGAGCATCTATTCTCACCTTCTTTCACTTAAAATATAATCAGTTTACCAATTTTATAAGATTTTTAGTAAGTTTTGATGCTGCATTTTCTGACCTCATAAGAACAAAAATTGTATCGTCTCCTGCTATTGTTCCTAAAACATCATCAAAATTCATAGCGTCAAAAGCCGCACAAGCCGCCTGTGCCATACCGCTTCCGCACTTTATGACTACTGTATTCAAAGCGTAATCAGCGCTTATAATCGATGATTTGAAAATAGCATCAAGCCTGTCCTGTTTATCTTTATCTCCGCTGAAAGAAGAAATATACTTATGTTTTCCACTTTCAGAGATTACTTTTGTGAGTTTGAGTTCTTTGATATCACGTGAAACAGTTGCCTGAGTAACCTCAAATCCGCAATCGCTGAGTCTCTGCTGCATTTCTTCCTGGGTATCTATATCAAATTTTTCGATAAGTTCAAGAATTTTAGCCATTCTGGCTTTTTTCATTTAATTTTCCCCCTTAATAGACTGCATCAGTTTTTTATTAACTGTATTAAAGAAACAGTTCCCCTCAATCTGAACTAACTTCATCCTAATATCCGATTTTGATACGATAAGTTCGTCTGTTTTCAAAAACTGAACATTCTTTCCTCCGTCAACAGTAAAATAAACATCTTCTGACTTCGAAGAATGAAAAACAGAAATATCGTTTGATGCAGAGAAAATAATAGGTCTTGCAAAAAGAGAATGCGAACAGATAGGAACAAATTCGATACAATCGGTATCGGGTTCGATTATCGCCCCGCCTGCCGAAAGTGCGTGTGCCGTTGAACCCGTGGGAGTTGAAAAAATAATTCCGTCTGCCCTTATTTCGTTTATAAGTCTGTCATTGATATAAAGCGAAAAATCACCGAGCTTTGTATCTTTTCTGAAAATAACAATATCATTAACAGCAGTATATTCACTTACTGTTTCCCCTGATTTATGTTTTATTTTCATCATCGTATGTTCTTCAACAAAACAATTTCCATCGATGACATTCTTTAAAAGATCAAGCTGAGAATGTTCAATGGCAGCCAAGAAACCAAGTCTTCCGCTGTTTATGCCAAGAACGGCCTTATTATAAGGCGATACAGCCGCTACTGCTTTGATTATAGTTCCGTCTCCGCCTATTGCTATTACCATATCACATTCTGAAATAATATCTGAAAGTTTTGAAAGCGAAACATTTTTTGATGAAAATTCATATATGTACTTTTCATCAGCGAAAAGTTCAACTCCCGCATCTGAAAGGATATCACACACAGACATAGCACATGAAAGTGCATTTTTCTTATCAAAGTTAGGATATATAAAAACTTTCATCAAATCACTCCCTTACTTATCAAAAATAACTTCCTTAAAAGCTTTATCAACTACATCCGAAACATCTTTTATAACAGAATTACCAGATTTTTTCAGATGAATAAGATATTC
>JAGAJQ010000009.1 GCA_017828955.1 Oscillospiraceae bacterium | reverse complement strand
TGTCCCGGCAAGAAGGGTGAAAAGGCTCTCAATATGATGCCTCTCGAAACTCAGATTGCTGAACAGGAAGTATTCAACTACGCACTTTCACTTCCCGATAAGAAGGAAGTATTCGAAAAGTTCAAGGAAACAACAATCAAGGGCTCACAGTTCAAGCAGCCCCTCCTCGAATTCTCAGGCGCTTGCGCAGGTTGTTGTGAAACACCTTACGCTAAGCTCGTAACACAGCTCTTCGGCGACAAGATGTTCATTGCTAACGCAACAGGTTGTTCTTCCATCTGGGGTGGTTCTGCTCCTGCAACTCCCTACACAGTTAACAAGAAGGGTCACGGTCCTGCTTGGGCTAACTCACTCTTCGAAGACAACGCTGAATTCGGTTACGGTATGTTCCTTGCACAGAACACACTCCGTCAGAGAGCAGTAGCTCTTCTCCTCAACCTCCAGAAGACAGCTAAGAAGGCTGACGTTAAGAAGGCTATCGAAGGTTACCTCTCAACACTCAACGATGGTTCAGCTAACTCAGCTGCGACAGATACACTCATCGCTGCTCTCGAAGCTTGCGGATGTGATGAAGCTAAGGAAATCCTCACACTCAAGGATTACCTCAGAAAGAAATCACTCTGGATCTTCGGTGGAGACGGTTGGGCATACGACATCGGCTTCGGCGGTGTTGACCACGTTCTCGCATCAGGCGAAGATGTAAATGTATTCGTATTCGATACAGAAGTTTACTCAAATACAGGTGGACAGTCATCTAAGTCAACTCCTACTGGTGCTATCGCACAGTTTGCTGCTGCCGGTAAGGAAGTTAAGAAGAAGGATCTCGCTGGTATCGCAATGAGCTATGGTTATGTATATGTAGCACACATCGCTATGGGTGCTGATATGAACCAGTGTATCAAGGCAATCACAGAAGCTGAAGCTTATCCCGGACCTTCACTCATCATCGGTTATGCTCCTTGTATCAACCACGGTATCAAGGGTGGTATGTCAATCGCTATGACAGAAGAAAAGAAGGCTGTTGAAGCCGGCTACTGGCACCTCTTCAGATACAATCCTGCACTCAAGGCTGAAGGAAAGAATCCTTTCATCCTCGATTCTAAGGCTCCTACAGGAGATTACAATGACTTCATCATGGGCGAAGTTCGTTACAACAGACTTGCTCGTGAAAATCCTGAAAGATCTAAGGAACTCTTCGCTAAGGCTGCTGCAAATGCTAAGGATAGATACGACTACCTCTGCAGACTTGCTAAGCTCTACGAATAATTCACAGAATCTGATAAACCAAAAAGCTCTCGGAGAAATCCGAGAGCTTTTTTGCATGACCGCGTACGATTTGTTTTATAATCCTATAAACCTAAAAATGCCCAATAACTTATGTTATCGGGCATTTTATTTGTTAAAGAATTACTTCTGTTACTGTTATATTTTCACCTGCAGCGAAATCAAAAATATCAACGCCGTCAACAACGTCACTTTTTTCTTTTTCATCTTCTTTTTCGGTGTATATATCTATAACATACTTTGATGCGTGAGTAAATGGGAATGTAACCTTACCGTTCTTCACTTCTGAACTTGCAATAAATTTAAGTTTATCATCGTTGTAATAGTAAAGGTCAACCTTCTTTTTGTTGTTTATAGTTCCAACATCAATAGTAAGATCAGCTTCAAGACCGAATGTTCCGCTTCCGCTAAGTTCGATTTCTGTATAGTTGAAATCCTTTGTGTAATCATCTATCAGAGAGAGAGGAATTGATTTTTCAGCGATTTTAACACCAAGGTCGAGCTTTTTAGGAGTTTCGATATCTTTTCCGCTTATAGACCAAGAGAAAGTATCATCAACCTTAATATTGAGAATTGCTTTTTCATCTTTGAGAACATGGAAAACGCCGTAAGGAACAACAGTATCTTTTGGATCAAGTTCAACATTGTATGTTGTTGTTCCGAATGTGATACCTGTATTTTCCATTATCGCATCCCAATCGGCATATTTTTTATCTTCCTTGTCATCATCAGTGGAAGTCTTTTCTTTTTTACCGCAATATTTGCATATTCCATCTTTATAGCTATGGTTGATAACAAAATATTCCTCATCAAATCCCCATTTAGAGTTGTATTCAAGTGATGATCTACAATCCACTTCAACAGATCTGAGTGCGGGACAATTTGCAAATGCGTCGTTTTCTATCTTTTCAACACTTCTGGGAATTGTAACCTTTTTGAGTTCCTTACATTCCATAAACGCGCCTTCTTTAATTCTTTTAACGCCATACGGAATTTCTAATTCTTTAAAAGCACATCCGACAAAAGCAACTGAATCTATAACTTCAAGATCATCGCCAAGAAACTTTACAGTTTCGAGATCGGTACAATAAGTGAAAGCACTGCTTTTGATCTCAGTTACACTTGCAGGGATTACAATACCTCTGAGGCTATAACAACCACTAAATGTATTCGATTCGATGCTTTTGAGCGAACTGGGAAGTGTGACTCTTTCGAGTTTTCCACACTTAAAGAACGCGCCCTCACCGATATATTTTACGCTTTCGGGAATTGACACTTCTTTAAGAACTTCAAACTGATAGAAACAATCTTCTGCTATCGACTTTACTCCATCCTCGATTATGATATCAACGATATTGTGTCTTTCGGCATTCCAGGGAAGAAATGAATTGGTTACCGCAGGGATAGCACCATCACCTTCGATGATAAGAGTATCGAAATCACCATCTATGTCGATATCTTTATATATATATGAAATCTCATCATTCAGATCGTGATATTCAGTTGGCTTTTTAGCGGCAAGAACATCAATGCTGAGAGCAGAGAATGCAACAGAAGTTACAAACACAGCCGACACAAAGCTTCTTGAAATGCGGTTTAAAAATTTCTTTTTCATTTTTTTCATCCTTTCAATAAAATCATACCTCTATAATTTTATCACGAATCCCTCATATTTGCAATACCTTTGAGAGATTTTATAGAAAAACAAAATCGCCGATCCTTTCGGATCGGCGAATAATGTTTGATGTGTGACTTAAGTTATGAACTTAAGAATTAGCCTCTCTTCTTAGCTACGATAGCAGCAGCAGCGAGTGCAGCAGGGATAGCGAGGAGAGCAGCAGCTGAGTTACCTGTTTCAGGGTTATTAGCAGCGTCTGTTGTTGCAGGAGCGTCTGTAGCTGCAGGAGCGTCTGAAGCTGCAGGAAGTGTATCTTCAACAACTGTAGCTGATTCGCCAGCTGCGAAATCCTTAACGATATCTTCTACCATTGTGTCGTCTTCTGTTTCCTTCATTTCAGGAACCTTAACTGTGATTGAAGCGATTTCGAGATCGATTGTCTTGCCATCCTTATCTGTAGGAAGCTTAGAGTTGTCAACCTTGAATCCGAGATCTCTAACGAGACCTGTGTAAGAACCGCCCTGGAACTTAGACATTACTTCATCCCATGAGAATGTAGCAGCGAAGTTTTCCTTATCAAAGTCCTTCATTGAAACTGAGAGAACGTTTGAATCGTTAACTCTGAGTGAGATAGCTGACTTAACTGAATCTGAATTCCAATCGTATCTGCTGTACCACTGATCAAATGTTGTGTAATCTTCGTCAACCTTGTAATCCTTCTTGAGGAATGTGAATGTGATTTCAGCACCCTTAGCATCGAGCATGTAGTCCATCATTTCTTCTGTAGCTTCTGATACCTTGAGGTTGTTAACAATGTTCTTTGACTTAGCACTATCCTTGTCAGGAACTGCAAGCATAGCCTGATATCTGATTTCTCTGTCGAGGTCTTCAACGTAAGCGATATCGCCAACTACTTCAACATTGCTTCTGTCTGTGTTCTTGTTGATGATGATACCCTTGTCGATGATCTTGTCTTCAGACTTAGGAGCAGCGTTTGAAGAAGCAGCTACCTTATTGCCATCGATTGTTGAGTTCTTGAATGCAGCTGACTTGATAGTATTCTTTGTTTCAACTTCTACCCAAACTTCGAGGTCTGCACCTTCGAGGTTTGTAGGAACGTCTGTGATGAAGTCGATTTCGTCCTTGTTTGTAGAGTTGATTTCCATGTACATTTCAGGTCTGTCGATTATTTCAGCAGAACCAGCCTGTACGTTACCACGGTTTACGATCTTGATAAGCTTCTTGATTTCAACAGCGCCTGTACCGTAACCGATAACTTTGAGCTTGCTGCCTTCTTCCCAAGCGGGAGTTGCATCTTCATCTGTAGCGAGTACGTCTTCAACAGTTACCTTTGCCTTACCATCTGCTGTAAGTCCGTCGTAATCTTCTTTTTCAAGTGTATCGCCATCTTCAAAGATTGGATCCTGTTCTTCGTCGTCTTCTGTAGTTGTTGTATCAGCAGCTGTGATATCAGCGTTAGCTGTGTATGTCTTGCCGATTACGTCGCCTTCTTCTACAGCAACGAGCTTGAACATAACTTCAGCTGTCTTGTCAGATGTCTTTTCCTTTTCTGTCCAAGATGTTGTCCATGTCTTTGTCTTAGCTTCCTGAGCCTTAGCAGAAACTGCTACTGTAGCCATAGCTGAGATAGCTACAACGCCGGCCATAAGACCAGCAAGTGTCTTTTTCATGTTCATGAAAAAAGTCCTCCTTTGTTTTGTTGTTTTTTGTTTATTCTAACACACGGCGCCTATCGCCCCGTATATTACGCTATTAGTTTAGCATTTTTGCATTGCGGGTGTCAATGTGCATACTGCACAAAGTTTAAACGTTTTCATTATCAAAACCAACCAAAATTCAACAAAAAGCGGTCAAAAAGCGGTGTTTTGATGCTAAAAGTTACAAAAGGGTTACAGAAACAATGCGTATTTCCCCCGCTTTTCGCAGAGGAAATACAACCTGTTTATATACATTATTATATATATAAGGAAAGGTTAAACTCTTTCCTTATTTTCAGCCGAGATCTTAGCAACAACCTCGTCAACAGGCTTAGCACCCATATCGCCATCTTTTCTCGAACGGAGCGAAACTGTTCCCGCTTCCATTTCCTTATCGCCGATAACGAGCATATAGGGGATTTTTTCGAGCTGTGCAGAACGGATCTTATAGCCTATCTTTTCGCTTCTGTCGTCGACTTCAACGCGGATACCCTCTGCTTCAAGCTTTTTCTTGA
>JAGAJQ010000097.1 GCA_017828955.1 Oscillospiraceae bacterium | reverse complement strand
GATGTCGTTAAGAGCATCGAAAATACGGATGATATCAATTCCGTTGGCAACTGCTTTCTGAACAAAATATTCGAGAACATCGTCTGCATAATGACGATAACCCAACATATTCTGTCCTCTGAAAAGCATCTGAAGTTTTGTATCAGGCATAAGTTTTCTTATGATACGGAGTCTGTCCCATGGGTCTTCATCGAGGAAACGAAGGCATGAGTCAAATGTTGCACCGCCCCATACTTCGCATGAATGGAAACCGACTTTATTCATCTTAGGAAGAATGGGAATCATATCTTCGATAGGCATACGTGTTGCAATCAGTGACTGATGAGCATTACGAAGGACTGTTTCGGTAATCTGTAATTTAGCCATTTTCGTTCCGCCTTTCTGTTACTGAATAACAACAAGAACATCGTTTGAGTTTACTGTATCGCCCTTGTTTACATTGATAGCGGCAACCTTACCACCCTTTGTAGCAGGAATGTCGTTTTCCATCTTCATAGCTTCGAGAATAAGGAGAACCTGTCCTTCTGATACTTCGTCGCCAACCTTAACCTTGATGTCAAGGATTGTTCCGGGCATAGGAGCAGTTACTTTTGTTCCTTCAACGTTAGCTGCGGGTGCTGCTGCAGGTGCAGGAGCGGCAGCAGGTGCTGCTGCGGGTGCGGGAGCTGTTGCTACAGGTGCTACTGCTACGGGTGCTCCTCCGCCGATTTCTTCAACTGCTACATCGTATGCTTTTCCGTTTACAGTAATATTAAATCTTTTCATATCTTTTTACCACCTATTCTGTTATTTTACAAAGGCATATTGCTATGCTTCTTGGAAAGTCTTGTAACTCTCTTGCCTGAAAGAACATCAAGAGCAGAAACGATTGTTGTTCTGAGTTCTGCAGCTTCGATAACTTCATCGATAGCGTTCTTTTCAGCGGCAATAATTGCAGATGCTTCGTTTTCTGCATATTCATCGGCAAGTTCTTTTCTCTTGGCATTAACATCAGCTGCACCTTTGAGTTTGTCGTGTGAAAGGAATTCAACTGCTGTTTCGGGAGCCATAGGAGTTATAACTGCATCTGGGAGTGCTAAAATCATATCTGAATTTGAGCTTCTGCCTGAAAGTGCTACGAATACAGGGCCGTAAGCCTTTCCTGTGATAACAGAAACCTTGACTGTTGTTGCTTCTGCGTAAGCTGATGAAAGCATCGCCATATTTCTTACGCTTCCTGCAATTTCAGCTGCTGATGTACATTCAAATCCTTCGCTGTCGATAAGTGTTACAACGGGGATTGAGTAAGCATCGCAGGTTCTTACAAATCTCGCGAGCTTTGAGCAGTCATCTGCTGTGAGTCTTGCGTCTGTCTTGTTTGTTGCAACAAAACCTACTGTTGCGCCCTGAACTGAGCCTAAAGCTGTATATGAAGCTGTTCCGAAGTCCTTTGAAAGTTCGATAATACTGCCTGCGTCTGCGATTGACGCTACTGCCTTTTCAGCTTCCTTTGAGTATGCAGATGTGGGTTCGTCAAATTCAAACATAGGAACTGCTGAAAGGTTATTTGCGGGAAGAAGTGAAACGAGTTTTCTTGCTTCTTCAACTGCTGATTTATCATCATCACATACGAGTGATGCTGTTCCTGACTTTGCGGCACTTTCTGCTGTTCCTGCTTCCTTATCGAAGGGAGGTGTTACGAAAAGTTCAGCATCCTTTGACATTACAACAAAATCAGCTGAGCAAGCTACCATTGCGGCACTACCTGCGCAGGTTCCTGCGATTACTGAAATCTGAGGAACAACGCCTGAGATGTTGCTTGTCCATTTAAGCATTTCACCGTAGGCTGTAAGCGCTTCAACACCGCCGTCGATAAATGCGCCGTTTGAATCGTGGATTCCTACAACGGGTGCGCCTGTTTTAGCGGCAAGCTTATAAACCTTTGCGATTTTAGCTGAATGAACAGTTCCTACTGCACCGCCCTTTATATCTTTATCCTGAGAAAAAGCGTAGACGGGGTTTCCTTCTACAAATCCGTATGCTGTAACAACGCCTGAGATATCGTCTTTTTCTCTTGTGAGAGAGCCGATTTCAGTAAATACGCCATCATCAAAAAGATATGTAAGTCTTTTTCTCGCTACGGAATTCTCATTGGCTTTTCTGAGTTCTGCAAGTTTTGCGCTCTGGGAATTCATAAATATTATCCTCCTCGATAAAAAATATATCAATATACATTATATCACAAATGGAATTTTTCTGCAATAGTTATTTAAGCCGATATTTGTAAATTATTTTTTACAACCTTCACATCCCGACATTACCGATTCTATTGAAGAAAGTACACCTTCATCATCGCAAAGATGAAGTTTCTTTGCCGCATCTTTAATCTTCGCGGCAAAACGGGCTTTGTTTATTCCTAAAAACGAAACTTTGAAAAGAGCTGTTCTTATAATTCCGTCACAAAGATAGATATCATCGTTGTATGAAAGTTCGTGGATAAAAACTTCGCCGTCGGCTACTGAATAGATACAATATCCGTCAACCTTATCGCCTGTTACGGCCTCGATAATTATGGGATATTCTATCCCCGAAACAAGTTCTTCATAACCTTTTGTGTCTTCACGCTGATGTATTTCAAGCATATTTTCAAGCCTCTTTTCCTGTTGCGTTTCTTATTGCACGAAGTTCTTCCGCTGTAAGTTCACGATATTCGCCGGGCTTCAACATTCCGAGTTTTAAAGGGCCTATCGAAACACGGCGGAGTCTTGCTACTTCAAGCCCTACTTCTTCGCACATTCTTCTTATCTGACGGTTTCTTCCTTCATAGATTGTTATTCTGAAAACAGAACGGGTTTTCTCCTGCGAAAGAACTGTTATTGACGCGGGTGCTGTTCTTTTTCCGTCAAGAACAACGCCTTCGGAAAGGCTTACGACCTGTTCATCGGTAAGAGAAGAACGGACAGTTACGCGATAAGTTTTTCCGATATGTTTTGAGGGGTGCATAATGTTATTCGCAAAATCACCATCGTTTGTTAAAAGAAGAAGACCTTCTGAGTTTCTGTCAAGTCTTCCGACGGGATAAACTCTTTCTTCAACGCCCTCTAACAGTTCGGTAACGCACTTTCTGTCGAGTTCATCGGAAAGAGTTGTAACATATCCACGCGGTTTATTGAGCATAAGATAATATTTCTTTCTCTTTTTTACATACTGGATTTTATCTTCACCGACAGTTATAAGATCTCTTCCGGGGATTGCCTTATCGCCGAGTGAACAAGGGTGTCCGTTTACTTTGACCTTACCCTTAGAGATATATTCCTCTGCTTTTCTTCTTGAACAATAGCCCGATTCGGCTATGATTTTCTGAATTCTTACCTTTTCCAAAAAAATTCTCCGTCCTATAAAAAATTTCAGTTTCTTATATTTACATACACACTTTCATCGGCATACAAATCCTCTGTAAAAATAAGTTCATCGCCGATATAATAATCAATCTCGCCTATTTTTTCACCCTCGAAAATGGGGGCGTAAAGAAAGGCAGGGGTTTTTACAACCTTTTTTATCTTCTTGTATTCTCCGTCAAAAAGAGAGAGATTTCCGCCATTTTCTGATGAAAGTGATACAAAATCCTTTTCACCGCCGACAACGGAAATTTTCTTCTCGAAAGGCTTTTTATCGGTTGCATAGGATTTCACCTTTGAAAAACCATAATCGAAAAGTTTTTTATGATCGTTCCAATCGTCAGGGGCAGAAAGTGTTACTGCGATAAGTTTTACGCCGTCTTTTTCGCAGACTGAAACAAGACATCTTCCCGCTTCATCGGTAAACCCTGTTTTAACACCCTTGCAGCCGTCATACAAAGAAAGAAGTTTATTGGTGTTATAAAGAGTTCTTCTATATGGCGGATTTCCGTATTCCGTTGTGATTTCACTTTCTGAACAGATAGCCGAAAAATCAGGATTTTCAAGTGCTTCACGAGTAAGGATCGCCATATCATAAGCTGTTGAATAGTGGGCTTCATCGTGAAGTCCCGAAGGGGTTATAAAATGGGTATTTTCCATTCCGATTTCTTCTGCGCGACTATTCATCATTTCAGAAAAAGATGAAACATCGCCCGCAAGTTTTACAGCGGTCGCGTTTGCGGCGTCGTTACCCGAGGGAAGAAGCATTCCGTAACAAAGAATTCTTTTTGTTACGATATCTCCTTCGCAAAGTCCCATAGAAGAACCTTCTACCTTTATCGCCTCACTATCAACTGTAAACCTCTCGTCAAGGTTACCACTTTCGAGACAAAGAAGGGTTGTCATTATCTTCGTTGTACTTGCCATCGGTCTTTTTTCGTTTTCATTTTTAGCATAAACTACTCTGCCCGTCATAGCGTCGATAACAACGGCACTTTCAGCCGAAACAACAGGTTTATCGTCTGCCGAAACGGAAGAAAAAGTCATAGAGAAAACAAGTACTGCTGAAATAAAAAATGCTGATATTCTTTTCATAAAACCACCGCCCATAAAAGATTTCACATCATTTTATGGCGGTGATAACATTTTTATTCTTCTTTTTTGCCTTTATCGAGAAGTCCCTGTACCTTATCGAAAACTTCGGGAACGAGGTTTACAATAGCGTTGGGGAGTTTAGCGTCAACTGACATCTGAAGAAGTTTTACATCTCCGTTTGAAACAACGAGGAATGCAAGAGGCTGAATCGATACGCCTGCACCTGCACCGCCGCCGAAAAGTTCATTTGTGTTTTTTGTAGGGAGGTCGGATCCGCCCGATGCAAAACCGAATGAAACCTTTGAAATGGGGATGATTACTGTTCCATCGGGAGACTGGATAGGTGTTCCGATAATGGTGTTTACATCAACCATTTCCTTGATTTTTTCCATACTTACTCCCATAAGGTCTTTGATAGGATGTTCGCTCATAATAATAACTTCCTTTCGTTATGGCTTATGCAGCCTGATTTTTAAGTTCTTTTTCTGCTTGTTTGAGAGCTTTTTTATCCGCCCTCTTTTTCTTCTGATACAGAACGAGGAATTTCGTTCCGATTATAATTGCAGCGCAAAGTATTGTTGACGGAATTGCGTGGATATTAACGGCCGCGTCGTATTTACTCTTATCGCTGTTATAAACGCAGTTTATGTTTATATGGTCGATAGAAACTGTAAAGAATGTTCTCAAAAATGAAATGGCATTATAAACTATCATATTCATTCTTCCGTAGCCTATCGCCGCTTCGTAAGCGTCTTCATTCGCGACATCTATATCGATTGCGATATCATAAAGTCTTATCGCTGAAAGAAGCTTTTTAAGCCCTTTA
Source organism: Oscillospiraceae bacterium (assembly GCA_017828955.1). Taxonomy (GTDB): domain Bacteria; phylum Bacillota; class Clostridia; order Oscillospirales; family Ruminococcaceae; genus RGIG4131. The sequence continues at coordinate 830 of JAGAJQ010000097.1, read as the reverse complement.
CTTGCTGACGCTAAAATCATCTTTACAAGTTCGATTTTTTCTAAAAGTTCTTTTTTGCGTTCTTCTTTTTCTTCTTTGGTGAGTTTGGGCTTCTTATCTTTTTTCTTCTTTTTATCGGGAATAGGAGGCGGTTCGGACGAAGGTTTTTCTTCGGTTTCTTCCCCATTTTCAGAAGAACGAGTTTCTTCTTTTGTTTCTTCTGAAACAACCTCTTTTTTCTCCTCGGACTTCTTCTTTTTCTTTTGTTTTATTTTCTTTTTCTTCGGCTTTTTTTCTTTCATGGGATATATCGTGAAAAAGAGATATTTAACCGATATATCAAACTTTTTATCTATAAAACTTATCTTTGCTCTTACAGGGCAATGAAGGAGTATTGCTATGAAAAGAATTATTCCGCCGATGATATAAAGAGCAATCAAACCTTCACCTCCCCTGATGATCTATGATATAAAATCAGTCGTTTTTCTGCTCTTCTTCCGTGAGTTCATCGAAGCCTATCTGGTCGCTCATATTGGGGATAGGCGGAAGATCGTGAATAGAATTCATCTTGAAACAACGCAGGAAATTGTCGGTTGTTCTGTATGCTATGGGTTTTCCGGGAACGTCGATTCTTCCTGCTTCGACAAGAAGATTTTTTTCGACAAGAGATGTTACTATCCCCGAACTGTCAACCCCTCTTACCTGTTCGATAAAACCTCTTGTTACAGGCTGATTATATGCTACTATTGTGAGAACTTCCATAGCGGCAGGAGAAAGGGGTGTTTTCTTTTTGGTTTCGAGCGCCGCCTTTATGTAATCCGCATATTTTTCGGTCGTTGCCATCTGATAGG
>JAGAJQ010000096.1 GCA_017828955.1 Oscillospiraceae bacterium | reverse complement strand
GGTATAATCCTCATCGCTATGGGACTTGCAAACGAAATGAAAAAACAACAGATAAAAACAGGCGAAGAAACAAAACTCAGCAGATTTATGTCTGACTGGACATGGTAAAATAAAAAAACAACCCCGTTGGACTTAAATCCAACGGGGATTTTTTATTCAAGACCGCTTATATATTCCATAAAATTATTCTTGTTTTCAATCGCTGTCGTGGTCGGTCTGCCAAGGTCATCCCTTGCGCCTATCGAACACTTTATTTCTATGAAAGAAAGTCCGTTTCTTTCCTTTGCTTTTTTAAGTTCACTGTCAAGTTCTGAAAACGAATCAACAGATACTGCATAAGGATATCCGCATCCCTTTGCGATAGCGACAAGGTCTGCCTTCCCTGCGACAGTAGGCATTCCGCCGACAGTTTCATGCGCTCCGTTATTGATAACGATATGCACCATATTATCGGGTGAAATTTCACCTATTACCGCCATAGCGCCCATATGCATAAGTGCTGCGCCGTCACCGTCGATACACCATATCTTAGTCTGCGGTTTGTTTATCGCAACACCCAAAGCAATACTGCTGCTATGCCCCATAGAGCCTACCGTTAAAAAATCATATTTATGGCTCTGATTATTATTTTCTCTTATTTCAAAAAGTTCACGGCTTGCTTTTCCCGTTGTGCTGATAACGGGGTCTTTATCCGAAACGGCTGTTATATGCTTTATGATTTCTTCTCTTGTCATAGAGTTTTTATTTTTATAGGAAATTTTTTCGTCAAGCGAAAGCGCGCCTTTTCTTACAACAAAAGCGACATTTTTGCCCTTTGAGAGAAGTTCTCTGAAATCTTTCATAACACATTTCAGTTCTTCTTCTGTTGTTTCTTTTCCTATAACAAAACTCTTTATATCCATATCATCAAGAAGTTTTATTGTAACCTCTCCCTGATAGATATGCTGAGGCTCATCGTGAACAGAAGGTTCTCCCCTCCATCCTATAACGAAAATCATAGGGATAGCATAAACCTTATCGTTAAGAAGTGATGCAACGGGATTGATTATGTTTCCCTCGCCGCTGTTCTGCATATAAACAACGGGAACCTTACCCGTCGCTAAATGATACCCAGCCGCTACCGCAACGCAGTTTCCCTCATTAGCGGCAATGATATGATGTTTTTTATCAATGCCGTATTTATTCATAAGAAAATCGCATAAGGGTTTGAGCTGTGAATCGGGAACGCCCGCATAAAAATCCGAGCCTAATATTTCAATTAACTTTTCAACCTGCATTTTTAAAATTCCTCATAAATTCTATAATGTGTCTATAAGCGAGATGATATCCTTTATGGGCATAAGTCTGTCGTCAACTTCCTTGGCGCGATGATATCTTAAAATATCCTTTGCTGTTTCTTCCATAGCAGGAAAAGCGCTTCTTGTAAGCTGATTTGCATAGATAACGATATTTACTCCATGTTCGCCGAGTTCTTCTTCTGTTATGGTATTGAAAGATGAGGGAACGACAACAATGGGAGTTTCTTTATCATCTTCTCTGAATTTATCGCAGAAGGTAAGAATTTCATCAGGTTCTTTTCTTCTGCTGTGAATCATAATTCCGTCAGCGCCTGCCTTTACGAATGCGTGCGCTCTTTCTAACGCGTCATCCATTCCCGCTTCAAGAATAAGGCTTTCTATTCTTGCGATTATCATAAAGTCGTCTGTCAGCTGAACTTTCTTTCCTGCTTTTATCTTCGCGGAAAAGTTTTCGATTGTATCCTGTGTCTGTTCTACTTCTGTTCCGAAAAGACTGTTCTTTTTAAGACCTACCTTATCTTCGATTATAACCGCAGAAACACCCATTTTTTCGAGTGAACGGACAGTATATACAAAGTGTTCCGTAAGTCCGCCCGTGTCGCCGTCAAAGATAATGGGCTTTGTTGTAACTTCTGTTACATCGTCTATCGTTCTGAAACGGCTTGTCATATCAACAAGTTCTATGTCGGGTTTTCCCTTTGCAGTTGAATCGCAGAGAGATGAAATCCACATAGCGTCAAACTGGTC
>JAGAJQ010000095.1 GCA_017828955.1 Oscillospiraceae bacterium | reverse complement strand
TTCTTTTCAAGATAATCTATTTTCTTACAAAATCAGAAAACTATAAAATGATGATTACAGAACCCAACATCAGTTTTTCTGAACTTGAAAAGATAACAACCCCCGTTGATATTATCTGCGGAAGCCGTGATATGATAAAGAATTCGCATATGAAAGAAATTTCAGACCATATACCGAATTCAACCTATACAGAACTTATCGATGAAACCCACGGCAGTTATATCATCCATACAGATAAAATCGCAAGAGTTATAACCAAAAAAGTCGCAAGAGATATTATCGAAAGAGTTACCAATATGGAAGAACTTTTCGATATCCTTATTGTGAAACTCAGAAATGATCCCGAAGAATTTTTTACAGATGAAAAAATTCAGGATTACTATAAGATAGTCCTTTCATATTATGAAAACGGCTTGTGGCTTTCCGACTATGAAGCCGATCAGAAAGGCTTTTTGCCGAGAAGTCTTAAAAGAGGAATTTTATCACAGGACGGTTTCTATAATTTTATCGCAGATGTTGTTTCCGCTGAAAAGGAACTTGACAGAAACAAGCAGGTGTGATAATATAAATCAAAACTTAATACATGCTGCCACCGGGTAGCGAAGATGCAGAAAAAGCATCCGTATATACATCGTTAGGTCTTTGAAGATGTATATGACGGGTGCTTGATTTTTTTAAAAGGAGTAATTATGAAAAAACTGACGGAATATTTTTCGAAGACAGAAATTACCCTGTGGTCTGTATCAGGGGTTATGATAATACTATCTTTCTTTATTTTCGACAGAGAAAACTATATGACTTTAATAGCCTCTTTAATCGGAATAACATCGCTTATCTTTGCGGCAAAAGGCAACCCCGTTTCACAGATACTTATGATAATTTTCAGCCTTATGTATGGCACGATTTCTTTTACATTTTCATACTACGGCGAGATGATAACCTATCTCGGAATGACACTCCCTATGTCTGTAACAGCACTTGTTTCGTGGCTTAAAAATCCTTATGAAAAGGGGAAGAAAGAGGTTAAGGTGAATACATCTTTCTCGAAAAAAGAAATTCTGTTTATGATTTTTTTAACACTTGCAGTAACGCTCATTTTCTACTTTATTCTGAAAAACTTAGGAACATCAAATCTTATCCCCTCGACAATTTCTGTTGCGACAAGTTTTGCTGCGGTTTATCTTACATTCAGAAGAAGCCCGTATTTCGCACTTCTTTATGCTTCGAACGATATTGTTCTCATTATTCTTTGGATACTTGCAAGTATCTACGATACAAGTTATATCTCGGTAGTTGTATGCTTTGCGGCGTTTCTTGCAAACGATATCTATGGCTTTATCAGTTGGCGCAGAATGGAAAAAAGACAGAAAAAAACGACTGTTAATTGACAGTCGTTTTTGTTTTACTTAGTCTTTTCATAATCTTTACAATCGGCGGAATTAAAAGTCCGCATATAAGGTTGCTTATTCCGTGGATACAGTCGAAAGGAAGTCCAGAAACTATCCACGCGATAGTTCCCTTAAAATCAAGACCGAACATAATTGCCTGTGCGGGCGCATATAAAGTTCCGTATAAAAATCCGTGTAAAGAACAGATTATTATGTAGATAATATATTTTTTGTTTTCGGATATTTTTTCGGGGACGATGATAACACCTATCCATAACGGAAGCCATATATAGATATAGGGTATCCACCAGTTATTGAAGCCATAGAAAAGCCCCGATAAAAGAACAAAAACCATTATAGGATAAATCGCTTTTTTTCTGTAAACAGCAGAAAACGAAACTATAAAAACCGCGATAAGATGAATGTTGGGGAGCGCTTCGGTAATGAGCTTTGAAACGAAAATCAGAGCGCCAAGCATCCCGAAGATTATGATTTCTTTTACTGTCGGTTTAAAATCATTCCGCTCTGAATTCATATAAAACGCCCTCTGTGATTTCTGTTGTGTCAACGCCTGAAACGGCATACTCTCCGTCTACATAAAAAGCCCAGTATTTTCCGTCTGTGTCGTAGTCGAGAGTAGTTCCGTTTACAGTCTTTACATAAAGGCCGTAATCGCTATCTTCACCCGATATAAGCCCTACTTTCATAAGTGCGTCACCGACTGTTTTTTCATCGGTATAAACGGTGAATATTGTGTTGTTTCCGTTACCGTCATAAACGATAAAGGTGAATGATTTTTCGCCCTCACCGATTTCCTGATAGTTATAAGAAACAGTAGTTGAGGCGGGTGTTTCGGCAGGCTCTTCTTTTTTGCAGGCTGTGAGCGTAAAAGACATCGCCGTAATCAATGCCATAAGAAGAAAGTTTTTTGCGATTTTTTTAAAAAGATTTTTCATAATAGCAAAACTCCTTTTTGATTTTTAAATTTTTCCCGAACAGGCGCTCGCTGTTTTGTGGGATTTTTTATCTGTCGGAAAGTATTTCGACTCGATGAGAAAATCATCCGCCTTCTCGGAATAATTCCAATGGCATTTGGGGGATTTACGGTATCCTTACAGAATGATTTTTTAAGTTCATCACACGGCAACGGGCTTGTGCAGGATTCTCACCTGCTTCCATTCCGACAACAGATATTATAGCATAGGTTTTTTGTATTTACAAGAAATGTTATAATAAAATTGACCAAAACGACTTTTTATCCGTGTTATAAGTGAAAGGAGGCGAAAGGAAATAGAACATATACTTGAAAATTACGGCGATATGCTTTTTCGTGTTTCTCTCTCTATGTTAGGAAATACAGCAGATGCAGAAGATGCCGTTTCTGAAACGCTTTTAACGCTTATAAGAAAAAATATTTCCTTTAAAGATGAAGAACACAAAAAAGCCTATCTTATAACAACGGTCAGAAACAAATGCAGGGATATTTTAAGATACCGTCAGAAATATGATACATCGGATATTGACTTGGCGAAAGATATTCCTTACGAAAATTCATATGGCGAAATTTCTGAAATACTTAAAACTATCCCCGAAAAAATAAGGGTAGTAATTATTCTTCATTATATCGAAGGATATTCGACAGAAGAAATCGCAAAGGTGATAAAAAGAACACCTTCTGCCGTTAAGATGAGGCTTAAAAAGGGAAGAGAAATGTTGAGAGAAAAATACAGAAAGGAGTATTTATAATGGAAAAAGAACTTTATAAAATGAGAGAGATAAAAATGCCCGACGAAATGAAAGCGAGAATTCTGTCAAGGTGCGAAAGAGAAGTTTTGAAGGAGGAAAAATTTATGAAAAATAAAATCAGAAAACCCATTACTTTAGCAGTGGCGATAGCCGTGTGTATTTCTATGTCGGTAGCAGTTGTTGCGTCGGTTTCAGAAGGCGGATTTTTCAAGGATAAGAAAGACGCTTTCGGAGCAGTAACGGGTTCTGTATATCTTAACGCAACCGAAGAAATAGAAGTTTCTGTAATAGAAAATAAAATAGATGTAACATTCTTAAATCCCGATATACCACCATATAACTGCTCGGAAATTCTTTCGGTAGGAGAGTGTATCATAACCAATGAAAACGGAGAGGAGATTTCTTATTCATGTTTTGAAAAACAGGCTGTTACAGACGGAAAAACTTCTTTTGAAATGACCTTGGATAAAGGGAAATATATCCTTACGATAAAATCGTTTGTATCAGAGAAAAAAGCCGACCAGCCTCTCGAAATAAAAGGCTTGTGGGAATGTGAATTTGAAGTTAAGTAAAATAAAAATGGTACTCTTCTCGGAGTACCATTTTTATTTTTACTGCGAAACCATATCTTCGATATTTCCTGTTTTTCCTGCAAGGCCTAAGGCTGTGTCAACGGGAAGAGAGAAACAAATACCTTTATTTTCTGTCATTATTCCTGCTTCTTCCATAATGTTTTTCATAACCTCGTCTCTGTCATCTTTTCCGACAACGATGAAAACAACATCCTTTTCGGGCTGAATAGAAATGCCGAGGAATTTTGCGGCTTCTTCTCCACCAAGTCCCAAGCCGTGAAGAAGTGTTCCGCCACGGGCACCCGCTGATTTTGCAGCCTCTTTGACAGCTTCAAATCCGCCTCTGTTTACTATTGTTACTATGAGTTCGTATTTTGCCTCTGACATCTCTTTTGTTCCCTCCTTGTCGGGCGAAGTTTTATTGAGTTTGAATGCCGTTCCCGATGCGGCTGTTATGGGGATTGTGAATGCTATTCCTTTTCCTGCCTCTGTGAGAGAAAGTCTGTTGTTGAAAATCTCATAGAGGTGCATTACATTTTCGTCTGAAACAAATGAAAACGCCGTTACTTTCTTGTTTTCACCAAGACCTAAATAATCGAGCATTTCCGAATCGGCAGAACCATAAGCGTGTGTTAAAAAACGGCAGGATATATTTTCTTCAATGAGAATGTTCTGAACAAGATGACCGCAACTGTAATCTGCTATTAAAATCATCGCTTTCATTTTTTTATACACCCTCCTTTTCAAGAACTATAATATCGTCGCAATCGGCAGTAAGAGCAATAGGGAAAATCTGTCCCTCGTCCGAAACTGCTCTTGGTGAAGTTCTGAATTTGCTGATAAGACCTAAAATCTGTATTGTAAGTAAGGGAGTCATCGCAACCATAGCAACAATTCCGAATGCGTCTGTGGCGATATTTCCGCCTGCGGCATAACTTGCACCCATAGCGAGAGGGAGCAAAAATGTTGCCGTTAAAGGCCCCGACGCTACTCCACCTGCGTCGAACGCAACAGATGTGAATATAGGTGGAACGATAAAGCTGATGATAAGTGCAAAAGCATAACCCGGAATCAAAAACCAGAGAATAGAAATTCCCGTTATAACTCTTAACATAGCAATTCCGACAGAAACCGAAACGCCGACAGCAAGGCTTATTCCTAAAGCCCTTGCAGAAATTCTGCCCTCGGTTATTGTTTCAACCTGTTGTTTCAAAACGTGAACTGCAGGTTCTGCCGAAACGATAAAGTAACCGATGATCATTCCTATCGGGATGAGTACCCAGGAAAATCCACTTCCCGCAAGGCTTTCACCGATATACTGACCAATGGGCATAAATCCTACATTAGCGCCTGTTAAGAAAAGAACAAGTCCTATGTAGGTAAAAATAAGTCCGACAAAAATTTTTATGAGTGTTTTCTTATCGAGTTTGAGTGAAACAAAATTGAAGATAAGGAAGAATGCTACTATCGGTAAGATAGCCATAGCGACTTCTTCCATATAATGAGGAAGAGAGTGTGAGAACTTTCTGAAAACCTCTGAAACAAAATCATAACTTCCTATGGGTTCTATTGTTTGTTCGTGGATTTCAGTACTATTTACAGCACCGAGAATAAGCACTGTAAGAATAGGCCCTATCGAACACATAGCAACAAGTCCGAAACTGTCTTCTTCTGATGTCTTGTCACCACGGATTGATGAAAGACCAAGACCTAAAGCCATTATGAAAGGAACTGTTATGGGTCCCGTAGTAACCCCGCCCGAGTCAAACGCTGTCGGGATAAAGTCGGGTGTTATAAGCGGAGAACAGGCGAATATAAAAACGAGTGCATAAAAAACTACAAAAAGATATGAAATCTTTATCTGTAAAAAGATACGAAGGAATGCGAGTGCTAAAAAAAGTCCGACGCCTATTCCTACCGACCATATCATAACCTGAGAGTCGGCTATGGGTGTCTGGTCGGCGAGAACTTTAAGGTCGGGCTCAGCGACAGTTACAAGAACGCCGATTATAAAGCATATCGGCAGAATAAGCCAGACTTTTTTGAGCCTTACGAGTTTAGCACCTATCTCTTCACCGATGATAATCATCGAAGTGTCTGCGCCGAGTGTAAAAAGCCCTATGCCGACAACGAGAAGAACTGTTCCGACAAAGAACATAAAAAACATCTCTCCGCTTACGGGAACTATCGAAACCATTAAAAGAAAAACGATAGCCGCAACGGGCAGAACAGAGCCTAAAGACTCTTTTATTTTTTCTAAAAGATTTTTCTTCACATCTTCACCCCTTGATGTTCAAAGTGATATTTATTGCATTATACCATATTTTAAATTTGCGGGCAAGATTCATAAATTATCTTTACTGGATTTTAAGGGTATGCTATAATAAACTATATTTTAAAAGGAGCGTTTCAAAATGAAATATATATCAGAAAGAGAAAAAGTTATATGCATTGACGAAAACGGAAACGAGGTCGGCGTAGTAACTTTCCCCGAAACAGAAAAGGGAGTTTTTACAATAAACCATACTTTTGTCGATGAAAAAATGCAGGGGAGAGGTATTGCCTCAGAACTCGTTAAAAGAGCAATAAACAGCATAAATCTTTCGGGCGGAAAGGTAATGGCAACTTGTTCT
>JAGAJQ010000094.1 GCA_017828955.1 Oscillospiraceae bacterium | reverse complement strand
AGTTGACAGACTTCGAAGAGGTGGCGGTTTATATCCGCAATTTGAGTGGTACCGCGAGTGTTATAATAACGAATTAACACCCGTCTCAAAGCTTTAAATTTGCTTTGGGGCGGGTTTTTGTTTTACTCCGAAGCTTTATGGAAAGGCGGAATGAAAATGAAGAAAAACAGCATAATTTTCGTAGGGGACAGAATAAAAGTCCTATACAGTTAAAATATTCATAACGAAAATATAACTTATAAAAGGAGTTTTACAATATGATGGATTCAAGTAAATACCGAGTGGGATACTTCCCCGTTGATAAAAAATATAATAAATGGTCAGGAAAAGACCATATCGAAAAACCACCCGTATGGTGCAGTGTTGATATGCGTGACGGAAATCAGAGCCTTGTCATTCCTATGAGCCTTGAAGAAAAACTCGAGTTTTTCAAAGTTCTTCTCAAAGTCGGTTTCAAAGAAATCGAAGTGGGCTTCCCCGCGGCGAGTGAAACAGAATACGAATTTTTAAGAACTCTCATAGATAAAAATATGATCCCCGATGATGTAACGGTTCAGGTTTTAACACAATGCCGCGAACATATCATCAGAAAGACTTTCGACGCTTGTAAAGGCGCACCGAGTGCCATTATCCACTTCTACAATTCAGTAAGCGTCGCACAGCGTGAACAGGTTTTCAAGAAGTCAAAGGAAGAAATCAAACAGATAGCGATAGATGGTGCAAAACTTGTCAAAAAACTCGCTTCCGAATATGAAGGTAATTTCAGATTTGAATATTCTCCCGAATCATTCACGGGAACAGAACCCGAATACGCCCTCGAAGTCTGCAACGCAGTTCTCGATGTATTAGAACCAAGCGAAACAAATAATGTCATCATAAATCTTCCCGTTACAGTTGAAATGAGTATGCCTCATATCTACGCTTCTCAGGTTGAGTATATGAGCGAAAATCTCAGATACAGAGAGTTTGTAACCCTTTCTCTCCATCCTCATAACGACAGAGGAACAGGCGTTGCCGATACCGAACTCGCACTTCTCGCAGGTGCCGACAGAGTAGAGGGAACACTTTTCGGAAATGGCGAAAGAACAGGTAATGTCGATATTATTACCCTCGCTATGAATATGTATTCACACGGCGTCGACCCTAAACTTGATCTTTCTGATATGAACTATATCGTTTCTGAATACGAAAAATGTACCCGTATGCACGTTTACGAAAGAGCGCCCTATGCAGGAGCACTCGTATTCGCCGCATTCTCAGGCTCACATCAGGATGCGATAGCAAAGGGAATGAAATACAGACAGAAGAAAAATCTCCACGAATGGAGCGTTCCTTATATCCCCATTGACCCTACTGACATAGGCAGAACTTACGACGCCGATGTTATCCGTGTCAATTCACAGTCAGGCAAGGGAGGAATCGGATATATTCTCGAACAGACATTCGGTTATAATCTTCCCTCTAAAATGCGTGAACATTTCAGCTATATGTGTAAGGATATTTCAGACCGTGAACATAAGGAACTCAAACCTGATGAAGTTCTTTCAATCTTTACAGAAAACTACCTCAATATTGACGGCGGTATAAAGGTAACGGATTTCGACTTTATGCGTGAAAACAACAGCGTTAAAATCAGCATAACTTTCTCTTGTAACGGCGAAGAAACCGAAATGGAAGCAGAGGGCAACGGTACACTCAGTGCAATAAACAACGCACTCTGCGAGTTCACAGGAAAACAGTATACCTTACAGGTATTCAGCCAGCACAGTATGCAGGGACAGGGTTCACGAAGCGTCGCTGCGTCATACATAGGTCTTGAAAGAGAAGACGGAGCTATGTTCTGGGGTGCAGGAACAGATACCGACGTTATCACAGCCAATACAAACGCACTTCTCAGTGCATTCCATAATATGACCAAAGGAGATGTTAAGTAATGGGAATGACTATGACACAGAAAATCCTTGCCGCCCATGCGGGACTTGACAAGGTAGAAGCGGGTCAGCTTATCAGCGCAGACCTTGATATAGTTCTCGGAAACGATATAACAACCCCCGTTGCCGTTAATGAATTCAATAAAGCAGGTTTTAACTCAGTTTTTGATAAAGACAGAGTAGCAATAGTTCTCGACCATTTTGTTCCCAATAAGGATATAAAAGCCGCAGAACAGAGTAAAACCTGCCGTGAATTTGCCTGCTCACATTGTGTAAGCCATTTTTACGATGTCGGAAAAATGGGAATAGAACACGCACTTCTCCCCGAACAGGGTGTAGTAACAGCGGGCGACTGTATTATCGGTGCAGACAGCCATACCTGCACATACGGCGCACTCGGTGCTTTCTCAACGGGAGTAGGTTCAACCGATATGGCAGCAGGAATGGCAACGGGCAAAGCGTGGTTCAAAGTGCCTTCTGCAATTAAATTCAATATAACAGGAAAACTTCCGAAGAATTGTAGCGGAAAAGATGTCATTCTCACAATTATCGGAATGATAGGTGTTGACGGTGCACTCTATAAGAGTATGGAATTTACGGGCGACGGCGTTAAAAATCTTTCTATGGACGATAGACTTTGTATCTGCAATATGGCGATAGAAGCGGGTGCCAAAAACGGAATTTTCCCCGTTGACGAAATAACAAAGGAATATCTTTCAGGCAGAAGCGAAAGAGAACCAAAATTCTTCGAAGCAGACGCTGACGCAGAATACGAAAAGACTATTGACATAAATCTTTCTGAAATAGTTCCCGTTGTTGCTTGTCCTCATCTTCCCGAAAATACAAGACCCGCGTCAGAACTTTCTGATATAAAGGTCGATCAGGTTGTAATAGGTTCCTGCACAAACGGCAGACTTGAAGATATGGAAGCGGCATACAACATTTTAAACGGAAAGAAAGTAGCCGACGGTATACGTTGTATCATTATCCCGGGAACAATGCAGATTTTACGTGAATGTGTAGAGCGCGGCTGGTATATTGCGTTTATCGATGCAGGTGCCGTTGTTTCAACACCAACCTGTGGCCCTTGCCTTGGCGGATATATGGGAATACTCGCTTCGGGTGAAAGATGTATCGCTACTACAAACCGAAACTTTGTAGGCCGTATGGGACACGTTGACAGCGAGGTTTATCTTGCTTCTCCACATACAGCCGCAGCAACTGCTTTAACAGGTTATATAACCGAATGTAAGGAGGTTTAAATGTATGAATACAGAAGGAAAAGTATTTAAATATCCCGATAATGTTGACACCGATGTAATCATCCCCGCGCGTTACCTCAATACACCCGATGCAAATGAACTCGCTTTGCATTGTATGGAAGATATAGATAAGGATTTTGTAAAGAATGTATCCGAAGGTGATGTTATGGTCGCAGGCTGGAACTTTGGTTGCGGCTCGTCACGTGAACACGCCCCTCTCGTTATCAAAACCTGCAAAACAGGTTGTGTTATAGCAAAGAGCTTTGCAAGAATTTTCTACCGCAACGCAATAAATATCGGTCTTCCTATTTTGGAATGTGAAGAAGCCGCCGAAGAGATAAATGCAGGCGATAAGGTAAATGTAGATTTCGATACAGGAATAATCAAGAATTTAACAACAGGAAAAGAATATAAAGCACAGCCTTTCCCACCCTTTATCCAGAATATCATAAAATGTGGCGGACTTTTAAAATCCCTGAAAGAAGGCGAAAACAATGGTTAAGAATATAGCAGTTATCCGTGGCGACGGAATAGGCCCCGAAATCGTCGGCGAGGCAATAAAAGTTCTCGATAGAATAGGTGAACTTTATGGCCATACATTCAACTATACAGAAGCAGATATGGGTGGATGTGCCATTGATAAATACGGTGACCCTCTGCCTGAATCCGAACTTAAAAAATGCACAGATTCCGATAGCGTTCTTTTAGGTGCAGTAGGCGGAGATAAGTGGAACGATGTCCCCGGAAATATGCGCCCCGAAAAGGGACTTTTACGCCTTCGTGCAGGAATGGGTGTTTATTCAAACAACCGCCCTGCAAAGATATGGAAACAGCTTTCAGAAGCGTCTCCTCTTAAAAAATCAATAGTCGAAAACGGCATTGATTTTATTATCGTTCGTGAACTTATAGGCGGAATTTATTTTGGCGAACATAAAACCGAAAACGGCGTTGCAACCGACGTTTTAAAATACAGTGAAGAAGAAATCCGCCGTATCGGAAGAATAGGTTTTGAAACCGCTATGAAGAGAAATAAAAAACTCTGTTCTGTTGAAAAGAGTAATGTTCTTGATTCAAGCCGTTTATGGAAAAAAGTAATGCATTCCCTTGCCGACGAATACCCCGAAGTCGAACTTTCAGATATGCTTGTCGATAACTGTGCTATGCAGATAGTTAAAAATCCCTCGCAGTTTGATGTAATAGTAACAGAAAATATGTTTGGCGATATTCTTTCAGATGAAGCGTCTATGATCACAGGCTCCATAGGAATGATCCCTTCATCAAGCCTTGGCGCAACAAAGTGCGGACTTTACGAACCAATCCACGGTTCCGCACCCGATATCGCAGGAAAAGATATCGCAAACCCTATAGGAACAATCCTTTCAGCCGCTATGATGCTTCGCTTCAGTTTTGATATGAGCGATGAAGCCGATGCTATCGAAAAAGCCGTTTCAGAATTCCTTGATGAAGGATACAGAACAGCCGATATTATGAGCAAAGGAAAAACTCTTGTCGGATGTAAAAAATGTGGCGAACTCATAACAGGCTATCTTTCTAAGGAGTAATAAAAATGTATTTTGACGATATAACAATAGGCATGACAACAGAAATTTCTCCTGCCGTTATCGAAAAACAGAAGATGATAGATTTCGCTCTTTTGTATGACAATATCCCGCTTCATACCGATGAAGAATATGCAAAGAAAACTCCTTTCAAAAAACTTATAGCTCCAGGCGTAATGTCCTTTATGGCAGTATGGGCGAAGTATCTCGAGGTTGACTTTTTCGGTGAGGAACTTTTAGCGGGAAAGTCGACAAAAATTGAATGGCTTAAACCCGTTTTTGCCGAAGATGTTTTATCGGGAAAAGCGACAGTAACATCACTCACAAAACGAAACTTAAAAAACGGAATAGTCGAGGTTACTATCGAGGCTTTCAATCAGAATGGCGAACTTGTCCTCACAGATATAACAGAAGCGGTAGTAAAATGCAGACCGACGGAGGAATAGATATGGATTTTGAAAAACTAATTTCAGAAAGATATTCCGTAAGAAATTTCGAACCCCGTCATCTTTATCAAGAAGAGATAGACAAAATTCTTTCGGCTTCTCATAAAGCGCCGACAGGTTGCAACTATCAGCCACAGAGAATTTTAGTTCTCAATACCGATGAGTCTATCGGAAAACTAAAGAACTGCACAAAATGCCACTTCAACGCACCCACAGCTATGCTTATCTGTCATAATAAAGAGGAAAGTTGGAAAAGGGTTTATGACGGCGCTATGTCTTCGCCCGTTGATGCCGTTATTGTCGCAACGTATATGGTTCTCGCAGCACAGAATATCAGCGTCGGAAGTTGTATTGTAATGCATTTTGACCCTGATGCTATGCGTAAGGAATTTTCCATTCCTCAGAATATCGAACCCTCGCTTCTTCTTGTTATGGGTTATCCCTCAGATGATTCCGAACCACTCGATATGCATTATAAAAACCGCCCTTTAGATGAAGTTGTTTTTTACGATAGTTTTTAAAATAAAAAAGACAGTACAGAGAAATCTGTACTGTCTTTTTTTGTCGGATTTATTTCTTTTTCGAGCCGAGTTCCGAGATTATCTTTATAAAGCTCTGAACATCGGTAAAGTCTTTATAAACACTTGCAAAACGGACATAAGCAACATGATCTATCTTCTCGAGCTTTTCAAGAATCATATCGCCGATTTCAGTACTCGAAGCCTGATTCTGCATAGCGTTTGCGTAATGATTTTCAACATCGTCAACCATTTTATCAACCATATCAACGCTTACGGGGCGTTTTTTAATTGCTGTGTAAATACCCTTTATAAGTTTTGTTCTGTCAAAAGGTTCAAATGTGCCGTCACGTTTTAAAACCATAAGGAGTGGCATTTCAACACTCTCATAAGTTGTGAATCTCTTGCCACAATTACTGCATTCTCTCCTGCGGCGTTTTTTTCCGTCAGCAGGACGGGAATCGATAACTTTTGTATCTTCATAATCACAAAACGGACAACGCATAACGACACTCCTTGATGTTCTGATTTGTTTATACCGAAATATATTTATACTTATTGTATAGTTATGTGATTATTATACTCTAAAAAGAAAAACTTGTCAACAGTTAAGCGAATAAATTTCTGAAACAAAATCCTCAGCAACATCTCTGAGAGAACAAGGTGTTACGAGGTTTCTTACAAGCAACTCGAAAAAAGAATCTGCAATTTCTCTTTTTGTCGTTACATTGTTTACCTTTTCGGAATATTCTTCGCCAAAAAGTGAAGAAGAAACCGAAAAAGAATATCCGCCGTTTTCGATTGTCATAGTGTAATGGATTTTATCCCCTCCGACGCACTCACATCTGACAACCGATGAACCAGATTTCATAACGGACCTCCTTAAATAAATGCTTTGCAGTCTGCCCTATAATGTTACAGATAACGAAAAAATCTTGAAAGTGGACGAAATGTTTTTCTTTCGACAAAATTCTTCTCTTTTTTCAAAAACCATTGTGTTTATATACAAAAGATTTTGTCGGATAGCGTAAAACAGGAAACTCGTATTAAATTTATTCACAAATGTTCAAAAAATGTTCTTGAAATTCGGGGTCTCATCTTCGGCAATATCCTCTACCGAGTATATAAGAGAATTCATTCCCGATAAAAAATCGCCCTCTTTCATATTGTCGGCGTCAAGAAGTTCCGAGATGATAAATCCCGTTTCATCGAGCTTATCCTTGTTGACAATAAAACATAAAAATTCTGTTTTTTTATCCCATAAAGAAAAAATCTCATTCATATCATCAGAAACATTTTCAGAAGCCTCATATTTTTCTATAACCTTCTCACATTCTTCTTTCATTTCTTTGCAACTATGTCTTACAATAAAAGTCCCCGACAACGAAATTATCATAATGAATGTAATTATAACCGAACATAAAATAACTCTTTTCATCATTTCTCCTTTCTTATAATGTTGATTTTTTCGTTTTTGTCACAGGTCATTAAAAAGATATCTTTTCTTTTGAGATTTTTTTCTTTAAGGACTTTTTCAAGCCACCCCTCACCTTTGTTGATAGACGACAACGCGTCTTCGATTAAAACACCATCGTTTATTATTACAGCAGGAGGGTTTATATCCGTTCCCTTTATATTCATATCAAAATTCACAGGCGTTCTGTAAGAAAATTTCTGTAAAACCGAAATTTTCCCCGTTGTTTCCGCTATCGCAAAATGCACCTCCGATATGTCGAAAATCCCGTATCCGTGTAAAGCCTCTAAAATGTCATCGGCAGTAAACCTGAGTTCCTTTATTACTTTCTGGTCGATAACACCGTCTTTTATTATAACTTTCGGATTTCCCGAAACAATGCCTCTTATCCGCCTTGATTTAAGCGTTATCCCTGACATTATAACGTCTAAACAGACAAGAACAGCAACGGGAATAAGTCCTGCAAAAAGCGGAACAGAAACATCCTCAACAGGAAGCGTTGCTATATTCGAAACAAGAATGGTAACAACAAGCTCCGAGGGCTGAAGTTCACCTATCTGACGCTTCCCCATAAGCCTTACGGAAAAAATTATAAAAAGATAAACAATAACCGATCTTATAAAAAGTATTGCCATAAATCCCACCTCTTTTTTAAAATATTGTTGTCATAAATTTCTTTTATATTCGGAATATTTTTTCATTCCGACGGAAAATATATAACTATACTTTTAAACGGAGGTTTATCTTTTGGATACCAATTTTTATGAAAACAGAAAAATCCCTTCCAACATAGAAAGTTTTATAGCTGACCTTACCACCATTATGGGTGATAACGCGGGGCTTCTCAAAAACCGAATAGAAATATCGGGGATAAAATGTGTCTTTCTTTCGTTTGACGGAATGGCTTCTCTTGCCATTATGACGCCTCTTGTCCTTAATCCTTTAGAAGAAATCGAAATCAGAAGGGCAACACCCTATGAACTTAAAAACCATATAAAATCAAAACTCATTCTATCGACTGATAGTATAGAAGTCTTTACCTATGGCGACCTTGTAAGAAGACTTATGTCGGGATTTGTCTTTCTTTTTATCGACGGAACAGAGGGCGTTTTAGGATATGGAATACAAGGCTATGAAAGAAGAATGGTCGGAGAACCCGAAGGCGAAACCGATATAAAGGGTGGGCGAGAAGGCTTTACCGAAACGCTTAATACCAATATCTCCCTTATCAGAAGAAGAATGAAAACCCCCGACCTTCGTTTTGAAAGATTTGTCATAGGAAAAAA
Source organism: Oscillospiraceae bacterium (assembly GCA_017828955.1). GTDB lineage: Bacteria > Bacillota > Clostridia > Oscillospirales > Ruminococcaceae > RGIG4131. The sequence goes on along the minus strand of JAGAJQ010000094.1, from coordinate 267 downwards.
GAGTAAGACCGATGTTGCATTTATCTATCTCAAAGATAAAGCAGACAGAAAAATGCTCCGTGAAATGCGAAAGAAACTTTCCTCGGTAGAACTCGAAACAGTTCTCTCATCAGGGTATATAAGACCCTTTCTCGAAAGTGATAAATTCGGTTTTTTCGATACGGTAGGAACAACCGAACGCCCCGATGTCCTATGCGGAAAAATCCTTGAGGGAAGAATAGCGATGCTAATAGACGGAAGCCCTTATGCTTTGATAGTCCCTTATCT
>JAGAJQ010000093.1 GCA_017828955.1 Oscillospiraceae bacterium | reverse complement strand
TGCGACAATAAGCCTTGAAAACGTCTTTTACATAGCGGATATTTTCAATGCGCTGATGGCTGTTCCGAACATTGTAGCGCTCTGCCATGTGACTACGGAGGGCGGGGAGCCCCCGCTGGCATATCGTCACGAAGTTTATCAGGGAAATAAATTTATTGCTCGGTAACGGGCGGGGAGCCCCCGCAAGCATATCGTTTCGAACTTTATTTTAAAAAATAAAAAACGACTCGGAAACCGCGTGGTCGCGGAGACCAAATCGGATTCAGTTTATTATGAAAACAAATTTACCGCTCGGTAGCGGGCGGAGAGCCCGTGCAGGCATATCGTTTCGGAATTTCTTCGGATAAATAAAAAGGGTATCAGATTTATTTCTGATACCCTTTATTTTTTTACTAAATATAATCCTCTCTTTCGGCATAATCGAACCAGTTATGGATATAATCAAAATCTGTAATTTTCATATCGAGAAGTTGCGAAGCTATAACGAATGCCGTTTTCAAATTTTATAGATATTTTATATTTACCCCAATTTTGTTCTGTCTTATTTCTGAAAGAAATATCCTTTATCTCTGAATTATATTCCTTTTTCTTTTCAGAAAGATATTTTCTCCATACAGAAGGATGGACTGTTCCATGGCAGATAAGGTCTTGTGTGTATAAAAGCGAAGTGTCAATATTCTTTGCCGAAAGATATGATAAAAGCCCCTCAATCTGACAGGATGTTCCTGTGAAAAGAACCATCTTTCCCACCATCCTTAAATTATCAAAACACTCTCCCTTGTGGGAGAGTGTTTATGACTTTGAATTTTATTCCCCGAAAACGAGTTTTTCAAAATCTGCCTGAGGGACAGGTCTTGAATAATAGAAGCCCTGTGCCGTTTCACATCCTGCTGCGAGGAGGAACTGTGCCTGTTCGTGATTTTCTACGCCCTCTGCGATAACGCCCATATCAAGCTGATTTACCATAAGGATTGTTCCCGCAACGACAGTCTTTCCCTTTGCGGCATTTGTTGACTGTGTTTCATTTAAAAATTCCTTATCGATCTTAACCTCGTTAAGAGGCATATCCTTAAGCATATTGAGCGATGAGAATCCCGAGCCGAAATCGTCCATCGAAATATTGAAGCCCTCGTTTTTAAGTTCGTTCATCATTTTAAGCATTTCTTCCGCGTTTTCGACGAGAAGACTTTCTGTAAATTCGAGAATGAGCATCTTAGGGTCGATATTGTATTTAGCAACAAGATTCTTTATCTTTGTTGTAAAGTTAGGGTCGAAGATATGAAGCCTTGAAACATTGACGGAAACGGGAACGATGTCATATCCCTTATCGCGCCATAAAGCCATCTTTCTGCATACATCCTCCCAGATATATTCATCGACATTGATGATGAATCCGTTTCTTTCAAAGAGAGGAATGAATGAGCCGGGCGGAATAATTCCCTTTTCGGGATGAATCCATCTTACAAGTGCTTCTGCGCCGACAACCTTTCCTGTTGAGATATTGTATTTCGGCTGATAATAAGGAAC
>JAGAJQ010000092.1 GCA_017828955.1 Oscillospiraceae bacterium | reverse complement strand
ATTCAAATGTTGCCAAAACGTTGCCATTTTTCTGCCCTAATAACAGAAAACAGCGTGGTTAAGCCGTTTGTGTGGGGTCTGTTATTATTCCCACTCAATAGTGCCGACAGGCTTGGGTGTGAGGTCATAAAGAACGCGGTTTATGCCTTCAACTTCGGCTGTGATACGGGCTGTGATCTTATTGAGAATGCTGTAAGGAATTTCTTCGATAGTAGCGCTCATAGCGTCTGTTGTATTGACTGCACGGATAATTGCAGGCCAGCCTTCATAGCGTTTGCTGTCTTTAACGCCGACACTCTTCATATCGGGAACGGCGATGAAATACTGCCATACTGTCTTATTAAGACCTGCGTTGTCAAATTCTTCGCGGAGAATAGCGTCTGCTTCACGGAGAGCGTTAAGACGATCTCTTGTTATTGCACCGAGGCATCTTACACCAAGGCCGGGGCCTGGGAATGGCTGACGGTCAACCATTGATGATGGAAGACCTAACGCTTTACCTACTACTCTTACTTCGTCTTTATAAAGGAGCTTTACGGGTTCAACGAGTTCGAACTGCATGTCTTCGGGAAGTCCGCCTACGTTATGATGAGCCTTTACTCCGTCACTTTCTAAAATGTCGGGATAGATAGTTCCCTGTGCGAGGAATGAGATTCCTTCGAGTTTTCCTGCTTCTTCATCGAACACCTTGATGAATTCACCGCCTATGATCTTACGCTTCTTTTCGGGTTCTGCAACACCTGCGAGAAGGTCGAGGAAACGGTCGGTAGCGTCGATATAAATAAGGTTAGCATCAAGCTGGTTCTGGAATACTTCGATAACCTGTTCACTTTCGCCCTTACGCATAAGACCATGGTTTACATGAACGCAAACGAGCTGTTTGCCGATTGCCTTGATGAGAAGTGCTGCTACTACTGATGAGTCAACACCGCCTGAAAGTGCGAGAAGAACTTTTTTGTCGCCAACCTGCTTTTTAACGAGTTCAACCTGTTCTGCGATAAATGCATCGGCAAGTTCTTTTGTTGTGATACGTTCCATAGAGTCGGGACGCTTGTTGTTATCCATTTTGAATTCCTCCTTCGATATCACTCGGATATTTTGAATAGAAAAATTATATCACAATTTTTTTTTCGTTTCAATAGTTTATTTTCAATAAATTTGAAATTTTTAAAGGTCAATTCTTGCAAAAACTGTTGATAAAACATAAATTTTATAGTATAATTATTTCGTATTTTATTTTTACAGAAGGCGGAAAGTTAAAAAATGACTGAAATTATCACTCACGTTTTGCTCCATTCTGTTATGGATTCTTTAAAAACGCTCCCATTTCTTTTCGGAGTGTATCTTCTTATGGAGTTTATGGAGCATAAAACTGACAATAAAATAGAAAAAATCTTCAGAAAGACAGGTCCTTTCGGCGCTATCGGCGGAGCGACACTGGGTCTTTTTCCGCAATGCGGATTTTCTGTTGCGGCATCAAACCTTTATGTAGGAAGAGTTATCTCTGCAGGAACTCTTATGGCGGTTTATATCGCAACATCGGACGAGGCTATTCCGATAATACTCGCTCATCCCGATAAGATTTCTGTTTTATGGAAACTTTTATTATGCAAATTCATAATAGCCGTTGTTTTCGGAATGGTTATTGACCTTGTCATAAGATTTGTATTGAAGAACAAGCAGGAAGAAAAGCCTTTTGAAGAAATCTGTGAGGGTTGTGGATGTGAACACGGAATTCTTCGTTCTGCGATAAGACACACAATAGGAATCTTTCTTGCGATACTCATAGTAAACCTTGTTTTAGGATTTGTGATCGAACTTGTAGGCGAAGACAAAATCACATCGGCGCTTATGACGATAAAACCCTTACAGCCTGTTATTTCGGCTTTTATAGGGCTTATCCCCAATTGTTCGGCATCTGTTGTTTTAACTGAACTTTATCTTAAAGGCGGGCTTACATTCGGCTCACTTGTCGGTGGACTTTCGACGGGGGCGGGAATGGGACTTGTTGTTCTTTTCAGAACAAACAGAAAGCACATTAAAGAAAGCATTTTTATCCTTATAGGACTTATTCTTATAGGAATACTCAGCGGAACGCTCATTGACCTTATCGGAATAGGAGTGTAGTAGAATTGCGTAAAGAATTTTTGAGAACTGCTATGCTTATAGGCGAAGACAATGTAGAAAAGCTTATGAAATCTTCTGTTATAATCTTCGGCGTGGGCGGAGTAGGCTCTTATACTGCGGAAGCTATCGCGAGAAGCGGAATAGGAAAGATAACTCTTGTTGACAGTGACAGGGTTGATATTACAAACATAAACAGACAGATAATTGCACTTACATCTACTGTCGGAAAATACAAGACAGAAGTTATGGCGGAGAGAATAAAGGACATAAATCCCGATTGCGAAGTTTTATGCATAAATGAATTCTATTCTGAAGAAAATAGTGAGTGTATTGATCTTTCGGATTATGATTATGTTGTTGATGCTATTGACAGTGTTAAGTCGAAGGTGTTTTTAATAAAATCGGCTTATGAAAAGAATGTTCCCATAATATCGTCTATGGGGGCAGGGAACAAGCTTGATCCGACAAGGTTTAAAGTTTCGGATATAAACAAGACAGAAGTTTGTCCGCTCGCTAAGGTTATAAGAAGAGAAATGCGACTTCTTGGTATAAAAAAGCTTAAATGCGTTTATTCGGACGAACTGCCTGTTATCCCGAAAGATGAAAACGGAGAGAGAGTTCCTGCAAGTATAGCGTTTGTGCCATCGTCGGCAGGGCTTATAATCGCTTCTGAAGTTATAAAGGATATGATAAATTTTGAAGAAAATAATTGACAGAATAAAATCGGGTGATTTTGAAAGGGCTGACCTTATCGCCGTTCTTTCAAATAAAAACACGGATGATGACAGTTATCTTTTTTCTCTTGCCGATAAGGTGAGAAGAGAAAAGTATGGCAGTGATGTTTATATAAGAGGTCTTATAGAAATATCGAATTATTGCAAGAATAACTGTCTTTACTGTGGAATAAGACGCGATAACAGAGATACGGAAAGATACCGTCTTTCAGAGGAAGAAATACTTTCATGTGCGGATGAGGGATATAAACTCGGTTTCAGGACGTTTGTTCTTCAGGGCGGGGAAGATAATCATTTTACAGATGATGTTGTATGTTCCTTAATAGAAAAGATAAAGGGGAAATACCCCGATGTTGCGATAACTCTTTCTCTCGGCGAAAGAGGGAGAGAAAGTTTTGAAAGGCTTAAAAAAGCGGGTGCAGACAGATATCTTCTTCGTCACGAAACGGCGGATGAGATACATTACGGAAAGCTTCACCCCGTTGAAATGAAATATGAAACACGAATGAAATCGCTTTATGATTTAAAAGAACTTGGATTTCAGGTCGGTGCGGGATGTATGGTAGGGTCGCCTTTTCAGACGGCAGAAAATTTAGCCGATGACCTTATGTTCTTTAAAAAGTTTCAGCCTCATATGGTAGGTATCGGGCCTTTTATTCCGAGTAGTAATACCCCTTTTGAGAATGAAAGTCAGGGGACACTCCGTGACACTTTATGTATGGTAGCTCTCACAAGGCTTATTCTTCCGTCGGCTTTGATTCCGTCAACAACGGCTTTGGGAACAATATCCCCCGATGGAAGAGAAATGGGGCTTAAGGCGGGTGCTAATGTTGTTATGCCGAATTTATCGCCCAAAAAGTTCAGAAAGCTTTATTCTATCTATGACAACAAGATCGGAACAGGCTCGGAATCTGCAGAGGGGCTTAAAATCCTTAAAGAGCAGGTTGAAAGAGCGGGTTATGAGATAGTTGTTGCAAGAGGAGATTTTAAAGAATAAAAATTTTTAGAAAATGAAAAAAAGTCTGCGTTTAGGTTGTATTATAAACAGAAACGCAGATTTTCTTATGAAAGGAGAGAGGCGAGATGGTAGGGTATTCGCTGACCGGTAACGAATACATAAAATATGTTCTTGATACATATTCAAAAATGATAGTAAGACTTGCGTTTACATATACAAAAAGCCTTTGCGACGCGGAAGATATCGCACAGGACGTTTTTGTAAGTCTTATTGAAAAGAACAAGAAATTTGAAAACAGTGAACACGAAAAAGCCTGGCTGATAAGGGTTACTGTAAATAAATCGAAGAACTTTGTGAAGTCCGCTTGGGTAAAAAAAACAGTTCCCATAGATGAGGCGATGACGAAAACATCGGAAGAAAAAAGCGATGATATTTTGGAGGAAGTCCTTAAAATGCCCGAAAAATACAGAACTGTGATACACCTTTTTTACTATGAGGGGTATTCGATAAATGAGATTGCCGACATTTTAGGAAAATCTACGGGTACTATCGGCACCTGGCTTTCGAGAGGGAGAAAAATACTGAAAGAAAGGTTGGAAGGAGGGTTTATTGATGAATAAGAACGACTATATAAAATCGGTTGACAAAATAGAGCTTTCTGCTGATTTCTATGAAAGAACCGAAAAGAAAATGCTTGAAGCGGCAAATAAGAAAAAATCGACGAAAATAATAAACATTGCAAAAATATCTGCTATGGCGGCAGGGTTTGCGCTTCTTTGTGCCTGGACACTTATTGCTGTTACGGGAAACAATTTTAAACTCACAACAGAAACCGCAGATAATTCTATCGATGCGGTTGCTAATGAAACAGATGCTACTATGGCAGGGGCAGAGACTGTCCACGACCTTCTGACAGATGATATGCAGGGTGCGCCTTTAATGCCTGATGGGATGATAGAAGATGCGGCTGTTGAGAATGACGAACCTTCATATGTAAATGGTGAACCTTATGAAGAAGTTACATCACCTGCACATTTTCCCGAGGACACGGTTGCTGTTCCGCAGACAACGGCTGAAAAGGAATTTCCTATAAACAGATTTGATGTAACAACAACTATGGTTACAGAACCTATGGATGCTGATGTTAAGGTTCAATCGACAATGGAACCCACAGTGGATAATGTTCCTGTTGCGACTATGCCTGTGGCATACTATGAGCCGATTATAACAGAATGTGGTCAGAACGGGAAATTTGTTGTAATAGATTATAAAAACAACAGCGGAGAAGAACTTATTACGGGTTATGACTATTTCTTCTATAAAGTTGAGAAAGGCAAACCTGTTATGCAGAACGTTGCTTTTATAGAAATAGCGCTTATTCTTCCGCACGGCTCTGATGTTACGATAAAAATTGATACTTCAGAACTTTCTGACGGAGAATATATTGTTAAAAAGATGTTTCCTGATGTAGACTATACATCAGAAGTTTCATTCAGAATTGAAAACGGAGTTGTTATCTTTCCGGGAAAATAGAAATAAAAAAATCCCTTGCTTTTTGCAAGGGATTTTGGGTTTTTAAACTGTCATTCCTCCATCGACGGAGAAGACCTGACCTGTTATGAATGATGATTTTTCTGACGCTAAGAAAAGAATTGTTTCAGCGACTTCGGAAGGAGAGCCTATTCTCATAAGAGGAGTTTCATCGCATAGACAAGCGAGCGTTTCTTCGCTATGCATTTTGTTCATATCTGTGTCTATTACGCCGGGGCAGAGGCAGTTTACTCTTATTCCTGACGGGCCTACTTCTTTTGCGAGAGCTTTTGTAAAGCCTATGAGAGAGGCTTTTGCGGAGGAATATGCAACCTCGCAGGAAGCACCGACATTTCCCCATATAGAAGAAATATTTATAATGCTACCTGATTTTTTATTTATCATCATAGGGAGAACGGATTTTGTTACAAGAAAAGTTCCCCTTGCTGTAATGCCAAAAATATTATCCCATTCTTCTATACTTGTTTCTGTAAGCATTTTCTGAAGTGAAATACCTGCGTTATTGATAAGAACATCTATCGAAGAAAAGTTTTCTGAAATCTTTTTCATCATCTCTGAAACTTCTGTTTCACTTGAAACATCGGCTTTTATTGCCATAGCTGTTCCGCCTTTTCCACGGATTTCTGAAACGAGAGATAATGCTTCTTTTTCGCTTTTGTTATAATTTATTATTACGGCATAACCATTTTCGGCGAAAAGTTCGGCGGTAGCTTTTCCTATCCCTCTTGATGCGCCTGTTATGAGTGCTGTTTTCATATATAAAACACCTCTTTCTCTGAGATATTATAGCATACATTCAAAATTGTTGCAATAATATTACAGAATGGGAGGAATTTGTTACAAAACGGAAACAAAGGTTAAACTTTTATTACAATTACGAAAAAATGTGGAAATTGTGTTTTCACTGTGATATAATCAAAATCAGAAAAGTGAAATCTTTTGGAGGAGAGAAAATGTCCTTTATAGAAGTTGACAACTTGAGAAAGGTTTATAGAATAGGAAACGAAAAGGTTATTGCACTTGATAGTATCAGTCTTAAAATAGAAAAAGGCGAAATATGTTGTATTTTAGGAACATCTGGTTCGGGGAAATCGACATTTTTGAATATGCTTGCGGGTCTTGAAAAAGCAACAAAGGGAACTGTTAAGATAAACGGCAGGGAAGTTACTTCGATGACCGAAAAGGAACTTGCTGAATTCAGACAGGAAACAACGGGATTTATCTTTCAGTCGTATAATCTTTTAGCTTCGATGAACGCCGTTGAAAATGTTGCTATGCCTCTTATGTTCAGAGGTGTAAACCCTGTTATAAGAAACAACAGAGCTAAAAAAATGCTCAGAGCAGTAGGACTTGAAAAAAGGCTTTATCATAAACCGACGCAGATGTCGGGCGGTCAGCAACAGAGAGTTGGAATTGCTAGGGCACTTATATCAAAACCGCCTGTTGTATTCGCCGATGAGCCGACGGGAAACCTTGATACGAAAACGACGGCAGAGGTTATGGAGATAGTTGTTAAGATGTGTAGAAAACATAATCTTACACTTATTCTTGTAACCCACGATAACGATATTGCAAAATATGCCGACAGAATAGTACATATTGTTGACGGAAGGATAGAGAGCGATTATCCTAATGTATCGATAGTTCCGCCTGAAGAAAAGAAACTTACGGAAACAGAAAAGATACTTGATAATTTAAATAAAATAAACGACACCAAGGAGAATGAAAATGAAAATCAATAAGATATTTTCTGCTGTTATGGCTATGCTCGTATCATTTATGATGCTTGCTCTTCCTGTTAATGCAGATGAAGAAATAACAGACGACGGAAACCCTGTTTTTGCTTTCAGCAGAGCTCAGACATACACTGTTGAAGCAGGGAAGAAAAACGAGATCAGTATACAGATAAAAAATATTTCACCTAACGATTCTAAATCTACTCTTATAACAGCAGTTGATGAAGGCGGAAAGCTTGGTATTACAGGAAATAATATATCATCTCTTGCTATACACTCGGAAATGTATACAAGTTTTCCTGTTGTTCTTGATGTTCCCGCAACGACTTTATCGGGAAAGTATCCTTTGAAACTTGAATTTACCGCCGTAAATAAACACGGAGTGATATCAGAACACGAACTTATTGCCGACATCATTGTAAAGAGCAATGTTGTAAGAAATGCTCTTTCTGTTTCGGAATACAATATCAGCAACGGTAATGTAAGAGAAGGCAATATCTTTGATGTTAATGTAACCGTTAAAAACGGAAGCGGTGTTGCTATAGACAACGCAAGGGTAGAACTTAAAAACCTTGACGGACAGAAGTTTGCGATGAACAAGGGAGTTTCTTATGTTATATCGGATTTTAAGAAGGACGAAGAGAAAACTTTTAAATTCACAGTTATTGCTTGTTCGGGAATTACATCGGTAAGAGAAAGCATAGCGGTTGAATGTTCTTATTATCTTGATGACGCCGATGAGGACACATTGCAGAAAAGCGAAGGAGTTGTGACTGTTTCTTGTTCGCCCAAGAAGACTTCGGGTTCGGAAGAAAATGTTTTCGCTCCCAATATAATCATAAAGAACTATGATTTCGGTGCGGATTATGTTACGGGCGGAAAGACATTCCCACTTAATGTTGTTATAACAAATACATCAAATATTTCAGCGATAAAGAACCTTAAAGTTACTGTTAACGGTGCTTCGGGCTCGGGTGATAAGGGAATAGCGTTTTCACCTTCGAATTCATCGAATTCATTCTTCTTCGAGTATCTTGCTCAGGGTGCGGATGCGGAGATAAATCTTGATATGCTTACAAGAGCAGATGCAACACCCGACAGTTATCCCATTGAAATTACATTTGACTATGAATATACAACCGCTGACGGAGTTGAAAAGGCAAATCCCGTTACGGAAACAATAACAATTCCTGTTCAGCAGGAAGACAGATTTGAAGTAAACTCGATAGATTTTATGCCCGAATGTATGGTGGGGGAAGAAGTTCCGATTTCCTGCACATTTGTCAACAAAGGAAAGAGTTCTGTATATAATGTTGAAGTTGAACTTATCGGTGACAACATTATGACATCTCAGCAGAAGCTCTATATCGGAAATGTCGAAAGCGGAAAAGAAGAATATTATGACGCGAGTTTTTCAGCTATGGAACCCGGAGATTTCCGCGGGACTGTAATTGTAAGATATGAAGACGCAAACGGAAATTTAAAGGAAATCGAGCAGGAATTTGAAGGCTATGCTATGGAAATGTTCTTTGATGAACCTGTTTACGATGACGGTTACATAGAAGATATGCCCGAAGAACAAGGTGGATTTCCTTTATGGGCGAAAATTCTTCTTATCGTCGGCGGTATAGCTATCGGAATTGCTGTTGTTATAGTTGTCGTTGTTATAATCGTAAAGAAGAAAAAGGCAAACGACGCTTTGCTTCTTGAAGACGATGAGGATTATTAACAGAGATGAGAATACTTGACATAATAGGAATGAGTTTCAAGAGTTTATGGCGAAGAAAAGTAAGAACTCTGCTCACAGTTCTCGGCGTTGTAATAGGATCCTGCGCTATCGTTGTTATGATTTCCTTAGGACTTGGAATGGACAATGCGATGAAGTATTATCTCACTCAGTTCGGGGATCTGAACGTTATTACAGTTTACGGAAATGTATGGATGGAGGGTCAGACCGAGCCTATAAAAATAACCGAAGAAAACGTTGAAGCTATGAAGATGATAGAAAATGTTGAGGGGATTTTTCCGAAACTTGCGATAAACAGTGAAATGGTTTCTGTATGCGCAGGAAGAGGCGAAAGATACCGCAGAATGTATGGTGAGGTTTACGGGGTTTATCCTGAATATCTCGAAAAATTCGGGTATAAGTTCAAAGAGGGAGAAGTTCCCGAAAATTTCAGCAGAGATTTTATCATATTCGGTGAACAGAGCGCATATAATTTCTTTGACACGAAGAAAAAACGCAATAATACCACATATCCGCAGGAGCAGGAAGACGGCACGATGAGTGAGCCTTTCTTCAACCCTATGGAAGAACAGATTCTTCTTTATGTAAACAACACAAACAAGTTTGTTGAAGACAATATGTGGGGGCATTATGAAAGTGCGGGGAAATCATATGAACACAAGATGACCTGCGTCGGAATACTCGATGCCGAAAACAGCAGTGGAAACTGGGAGGCTTTTGACGGGCTTTTCGTTTCGATGGATTTTGCTGATGAACTTTATGACTCATATGTAAAAGCGAACAAGATAAAAGATGCAAAAGAACCCGAAATATCGGAACTTAAAATATATGTTAACGACATAAATAATGTTGCAACAGTTCAGGAACAGATAGAAGAAATGGGATTCTATTGCGACAGTATGGAAAGTGCGAGACAGTCTATGCAGGGGCAGTTGGGATCACTTGAAGCGATGCTCGGTGGACTTGCGGCGATATCACTTTTCGTTGCGGCGATAGGAATTACAAACACTATGATAATGTCTATCTACGAACGTACAAGAGAAATCGGCGTTATGAAAGTTTTGGGATGCAAAATCAAGAATATCAGAGAAATGTTTTTGATAGAAGCCGCTTGTATAGGCTTTGTCGGAGGAGTTGCAGGAATACTGCTTTCTTTCATAATATCGTTTATTTTCAATAAATTCGGTTCTTCGATGCTGGGGCTGGATTATATGTATCAGCTTAACGACGGAACCACTCTTCCGATTTCTTTAATACCTTTCTGGCTTGTTATCGTTGCACTTTTATTCTCGACTTTTGTAGGAATAGCAAGTGGATTTTATCCTGCGAACAGAGCGGTAAAAATTTCTGCACTTGAGGCAATAAAAAATGAATAAAGAGGTTTAAAATGGAACAGAATAAAATTGACAGAATAAATTATCTTGCGAGAGAATCGAGAGCGAGAGAACTTACTCCCGAAGAAAAGGAAGAACAGACTGCTCTTCGCAATGAATACAGAGCACTTTTCAAGAAGAATTTACAGGCACAACTTGACAACATTGAATTTGTTGACAAGAAGGACTGATTTTAATTACGCTAATATTACTATCAATCGGTAGTTTTGTTGTTTGTTTGTTTTAGGCAGTTTCCGTGTCTTTTTTATCGGAAACAACGGAAAAGCGTCTTCCGTGCCGTACGCAACAAGGAAGGGAAATTTTCTCTTTCCTGTTGCGTATTTTTCTTGAGATTTTCACAAAAGTGGTGTATAATGTAATAAAACAGAAATAAATTCAAGGTGAAAAAATATGAAAAAAATGCTTTTTGTTTACAATGCAAATGCGGGAAAGGCACAGATAAAAAATCATCTTGTTACGATACTTGATACTTTCGTAAAGGGTGGTTATGACGTTACTGTAAGACCTACTCAGCAAAGGCTTGACGCTTATCAGACGGTTAAGGACAGAGCACACGAATTCGACATTGTTTCATGCAGTGGCGGGGACGGAACTTTAAATGAAACTGTTAAGGGAGTTTTAGCGTCGGGAGTGAATGTTCCGATAGGGTATATTCCTGCGGGAACGACAAATGATTTTGCTACAAGCCTTGGAATCCCTAAGGATATGCCTGAAGCGGCGGAGGGGATTATTTCGGGAACGCCTTTTCCTTGCGACATAGGAAGTTTTAACGGGCTTAATTTTAACTATATCGCCGCTTTCGGACTTTTTACGGAGGTTTCTTATCAGACATCTCAGCAGAGAAAAAACCTTTTCGGACATATGGCTTATGTTATTGAGGGTGCTAAGAGTCTTGCTTCGGTCACATCATATCATATGACGATAGAATACGACGGGAATATAATTGAAGATGATTTTATCTTCGGCATGGTTTCGAATTCGATGTCGGTAGGCGGTTTTACGGGAATGAACCCATTGGGCACAGAACTTGATGACGGACTTTTTGAAGCGGCTTTTATAAAGATGCCCAAAAGCACGGTTCAGCTTCAGGAAACTCTCAGGGATCTTACTAAATTCGAACTTTCGTCGGACTACTTCTATCTTTTCAGGGCGAGTGAAATAAAGATAACGGCGAGTGAACTTATCCCATGGACACTTGACGGGGAATTCGGCGGAAACATAAAAGAGGCAGATATAAAATGTCTTAACAAAGCGGTTGAATTTATTGTAAACAGAAAGAACGAAGAAGAATAACAGAAAGCCTTTTCTTTTGACAAAAAAGAAGAGGCTTTTATATTTTTATTGTGGACAAAAGAGGAGAGATGTGGTATAATATTTTGGATAGAATTTTTAAGGAGGATTTAAATGTCAGGAACAATTCTTCTGAAAGATATGAGAATAATTACCCCCACTTCTGAAAGCAAGGGCGATATTCTTATAAAGGACGGAATTATCGCAGAAATAGGCGATAGTATTTCTTCTTCTGCAGATAAGGTTATCGACGGGAAAGGGAAACTTTGTGTATCCCCCGGGCTTTTTGATATGCATGTTCATTTTCGTGACCCAGGGCTTACTCACAAAGAAGATATCATAACAGGAACAGACGCCGCTGCGGCAGGTGGAATCACAGGCGTTGTAACTATGCCTAACACAAAACCTGCGACAGATACCGTTGAAACTGTTAAATACATCATAGAAAAAGCAGAGGGCTCGGGTGTTACTATTTACCCTTCGGCTTGTATAACAAAGGGGCTTTTAGGACAAGAACTCTGTGATTATGAAAGCCTTAAAAAAGCGGGGGCTACCGTTATAACAGACGACGGAAGACCTGTTCAGAACCCCGATATGCTTTTTAAGGCGCTTCAGTTATCAAAAGAAAACGGGCTTTTAGTTGCTTGTCATTGTGAGGATCTTGACATAATAGACGGTGGAATTATCAACAAGGGAAAAATCTCTGAAGAACTCGGCGTTAAGGGAATGGACAGGCTTTCTGAGGACAGCATTACCGAAAGAGATATTCTTCTTTGTGAAAAGGCGGATGCTAGAATCCACATATGTCACGTTTCGACAAAGGGAAGTGCTGAAATAATAAGAAACGCAAAGAAGAGAGGCGTCAGAGTTACTTGTGAGACTTGCCCTCACTACTTCATTTATACAGATGAAAAACTTCTTGCGAAAGATGCTGATTACAGAATGAATCCTCCGCTTCGTGAGGAAGAGGACAGACAGGCCATTATAGAGGCTATTTTAGACGGAACTATCGACTGTATAGTTACAGACCACGCACCACACGCGGCGGAGGAAAAGGCAGACTTTTTAAAAGCACCGAATGGTGTTGTTGGGCTTGAAACATCGCTTGCGGCAACACTCACAGCACTTTATCATACGGGGAAAGTAAGTCTTTCAAAGATAGTTTCTCTTATGAGTGAAAACCCGAGAAGAATAGCGGGTGCTGAGGTTGCTGAAATAAAGGTCGGCAGTAAGGCTGATATGACAATCTTTGACCCTGATGAAGAATGGGTTGTTGTTCCTTCTGAACTTAAATCGAAATCGAAGAATACAGTTTTCAAGGGTGAAAAGTTCAAGGGGAAAGCAAAGGCAATAATAAACGGTAACATTATAAAATCAAATATATAGGAGGCAGGTAAATATGTCACTCGACAGACTTATCGAAAAAATCAAGGAAACAGAAAACCCAAGCGTTATAGGACTTGACCCTAAGCTTGATTATGTTCCTGAATTCATCAAGAGAAAGGCTTTTGAAAAGGACGGCGAAACACTTAAAGCCGCTTCAAAGGCTATTCTTACATTCAACAAGGGAATTATCGACGCTATATGCGATGTTGTTCCTGCTATAAAGCCTCAGGCGGCTTACTATGAAATGTATGGCTATCACGGGGTAAAGACACTTTACAAGACAATTCAGTATGCAAAAGAAAAAGGTATGTTTGTTATGACAGACGGTAAGCGTAACGACATTGGCGCTACTATGGAAGCTTATGCTACCGCTCATCTCGGAACAACTATTGTGGGTTCTGAAGAACTTGACGCTTTCGGTGCTGACGCGCTCACTGTAAACGGATATCTTGGCACTGACGGAATTGCTCCTCTTCTTAAAATCTGTAAAGAAAAAGACAAGGGTATTTTCGTTCTCGTAAAGACTTCAAACCAGTCATCAGGCGAACTTCAGGATCTTAAAATCGGCGACAAGACAGTTTATGAAGTTATGGGCGATATGTGTGAAAAATGGGGCGCTGAAGATATGGGTAAATACGGATACAGCGGTGTTGGTGCTGTTGTTGGCGCTACTTACCCCGAACAGCTCGCTGAAATGAGAGCGAAGCTTCCTCATACATTCTTCCTTGTTCCCGGATACGGTGCTCAGGGCGGTGGCGCACAGGGCGTTGCAAAGGCATTTGACAAGGACGGAATGGGTGCTATCGTTAACTCATCAAGAGCAGTTATGTGTGCTTATCAGAATGGTGGATATGATGAAAAGGATTACGCTCTTGCTGCACTCAATGAAGTACTCAGAATGAAGAAGGACATCACAGACGCACTTTAATATTTAAACGGAGATGAAAAAGTTGAAATACACTCAGGGTAAATACATTTTGGTTTCTAAGAAAACTCTTGCTAAAGAAATTTACGATTTTGAAATACTCTGTCCCGATATAGCGGCGGTTGCTGCTCCCGGTCAGTTTGTAAATGTTATCGCTGACGGATACACTTTAAGACGCCCTATATCAATCTGTGGGATTGATAAGGAAAAGGGAACACTCAGAATTGTATTCGAAGTAAGAGGAAAAGGAACAAAGCAGATAGCAAAAATCAACGAAGGTGAAATGATAGATATTTTAGGACCTTTAGGAAAAGGCTTCCCTATGGATGACTACAAGACAGCGATTACTGTCGGTGGTGGAATAGGAACTCCTCCTATGAACGAAATTGCAAAGCACTTCGGAGAAAACTGTCGTTCTATCAGCGGTTTCAGAAATGCGGCTGCGGTTATTTTACAGGATGACCTTAAATCATTCGGTGCTGAAACAATACTCTGTACAGATGACGGAAGTATGGGCAGAAAAGGTTTTGTTACAGAGGCTTTAAAAGACGAAGTCAATAAGAAAAAACCTGATGTTATCTATGCTTGTGGGCCTAATGTTATGATAAAGGGTGTTGTTGACATCGCGAAAGAAGCGGGCGTTCCTTGCTTTATTTCTCTTGAAGAAAGAATGGGCTGTGGAATAGGTGCTTGTCTTGTATGCGCTTGTCGAACAGTTAAGAACGGCGAAGAATATTACGCACACGTTTGTAAGGACGGCCCTGTATTCAATTCCGAGGAGGTAATTTTCTGATGGCAGATTTAAGTGTAAAAGTTGCGGGCGTTGACTTTAAAAACCCCGTTATCGTCGCATCGGGAACATTCGGATACGGAAGAGAATATGAAGAACTTTTCCCTCTTTCTGTTTTAGGCGGAATTTCTACAAAGGGAACAACGGGCGTTAAGAGAACGGGAAATCCGTCACCTCGAATTGCTGAAACACCAAGCGGAATACTTAATTCGGTTGGTCTTCAGAATCCGGGAATTGATTATTTCATCGCGAATGAACTTCCTTATCTTAAAACTAAGGATACAACTATCGTTGCTAACATCGCAGGTTCGACACCTGAGGAATGTGCGGAAGTTGCAAAGAAACTCGACTCGACAGATGTTGATATGATCGAACTTAACATCTCCTGCCCTAATGTAAAGCAGGGCGGTGCCGCTTTCGGAACTTCCTGCGAGGGTGCGGCGGCTGTTACGAGAATTGTAAGGGACGCTACAAAGAAACCTCTTATGGTAAAGCTTTCACCTAATGTTACAAACATTGTTGACATCGCTAAGGCGGTTGAGGCTGAGGGCGCTGACGCTGTTTCGCTCATAAACACACTTCTCGGTATGAGAATAGACATAAACACAAGAAGACCTATTCTTAAAAACAATGTCGGCGGACTTTCGGGCCCCTGCGTTTTCCCTGTTGCTGTGAGAATGGTATGGCAGGTTGCAAGTGCGGTTGGTATTGATGTTGTCGGAATGGGTGGCATTGCTACTTATGAAGACGCTATCGAAATGATGATGGCGGGTGCTAAGGCTATTCAGATAGGAACTGTTCTTTTCAACAATCCTTATGCTGCAGTTGATATTGTCAACGGTATGAATGAGTGGTGCGACAAAAACGGTGTAAGAAATATCGGTGAGATTTCAGGAACGGTAAAGAAATGGTAACTAAAATTATTTTTATAAGACACGCTGAGGCTATGGGTAATGTTACGGGAAGATACCAGGGCAGAAGTGATGCTGATGTTACTGAAAACGGAAGAAAACAACTTGACGCTTTGGCTGAAAGATTTAAGGAAATTCCGTTTGATGTGATCTATACAAGCCCTCTTTCAAGAACAAGAGCTACTGCCGAAGCGGTAAACAGATATAACGGAAAAGAAATCATCATAGAAGATGGACTTCTTGAATTCGACGGCGGAAAATGGGAAGGTAAGAAGTGGGATGATATTGCGGTAGAGTTCCCTGATGAACTTTATGACTGGAATAATCATCTCGAAAAACTTATCGCTCCCGACGGAGAAAGCATAGCGGAACTTCGTGTTCGTATGGCGAAAACTGTTGAAAAAATTCTTAAAGAAAACAGAGGAAAAACTATTGTTGCGGTTTCGCACGGGTGCGCTTTGAGAACATATTTCAACTATGCTTTGAACCTTCCGTTTGAAGAAATAAATAACGACCATTGGGTTATGAATACATCACTCACTTTGTTTGAATATGATGATGATTTCAAAGCGACTATGATTTACAAGGAAGATGCAACACATCTCGAAAATGCGGGTGTTCCCGTTAAAAAACACTGACGGAGGATTTTTTATGAGAATACTTGCGGTTGACTACGGCGAGGTAAGAACAGGTCTTGCTGTATGCGACAGAACGGAATTTTTAGCCTCACCCGTAGGTGTTATCGAAGAAAGAAAATTCGAGGAACTTTTAATGAAGGTTATGTTCATTGCAAAGGACCACGGGGTAGGCGAGATAATCGTCGGACACCCCAAGAATATGGATGGCAGTGAGGGTGAAAAGGCGAATAAATGCAGGAAGTTCGCTGAGGATTTAGAGGAACTTTCAGGGCTCCCTGTTAAGTTATGGGACGAAAGAAGAACAACGATAACAGCACATAATATCCTCAACGAAACAGACACAAGAGGAAAGAAACGCAAGGAAGTTGTTGACGCTGTTGCGGCAACTGTTCTTTTGGAAAGTTATTTAAGATACAGAGAACTTCACAGAGAAGGTTAACAAAAAGGCTTGTATGCAAAATAGCATACAAGCCTTTGACTTTATACAAAACTAGGTAACGGAAATAAAACAAAAACGCTCTGAAGGCGAGTCGCCTTTGACAATTCGTATCTTACAGATTGATTAAAAGAAGTTTACCGCTCGGTAACGAAAATAAAACAAAAACGCTCTGCTGAAAAGCAGAGCGTCTGGTGAGACATTGGGGATTCGAACCCCAGACCCCTTGATTAAAAGTCAAGTGCTCTACCGACTGAGCTAATATCTCATTTTGCTGACTGTTATTTCAAGTCAGCATATAGATTATATCAAAAATCAGGGCTTGTGTCAACAGAAATATTTTGGTTTTGTAGTTATGATAACTTTTTAGCTAAAGATTAACGGGATAATATGCAATTTGCCTAAAACATAAGGCTTATGACGATAACACTTGCTATTATGCCCGTTATATCCCCGATTAAAGCAGAGGGAAGGGCGTGTCTTGTGTTTTTTATTTTTGTTGCACCGAAATAAACCGACAATACATAGAATGTCGTTTCTGATGAACCCATCATAACCGACGCTACTCTGCCTGTGAAACTGTCGGCACCATATTCTGAAAGGATCGATTCGAGGATAGCGAGAGAAGCACTTCCTGAAATGGATTTTGTTATCGCGAGAGGAAAACAACCTGCGGGGAACCCGACGAGGTTTGTTACTGGCGAAATGAGGTCTGTTAAAAAATCGGTAGCGCCTGATGCTCTGAACATTCCGACGGCGGTTATTATTGCGACAAGTGTCGGGATTATAGAAATTCCTGTTTTGAAATTTTCTTTTGCACCGTTTACAAATTCGGAAAAGATATCAACCTTTCTGAAAAGTCCCGTTGTTATGATTATGGCTATTATAAGAGGAATTATTATGTCTGAAAATTTCAATTTTTCTTCCTCCTTTTAAAATCTAAAATTCTTGCGACAGTAACCGAAATTATGAGAGTTATTGCGGAGGTTATTATTACGGCAGGGAGAATTTCAAGCGGATTTTCACTTCCGTTTTTCATTCTTAAAGAAGCAACTGTTGTTGGGATTATTGTGAAGGAGGCTGTGTTTATAACTGCGAAGATGATCATATTTATACTTGCTTCTTCTTTGCAGTTGTCTTCTTTTTCGAGCTCTTTCATAGCTTCAATTCCGAATGGCGTTGCGGCGTTTCCGAGGCCTAAAAGATTTGCGGTTATGTTCATACAGATTGCTGAAAAGGCTTTTCCTTTTGTATCTATTCCTTTGAATACGAATTTCAGAAGAGGGGAGAAGAATCTGCAGAGGATATCGGTTATTCCTGATTTTTCTGCGACACGCATAACTCCTCCCCAGACGCACATCGCACCCAACATATAGATACCAAGGTCAACAGCATTTACACTCTCAGTTAAGACCGCGTTTGAAACGTCACCGATATTACCGCTTATGATTCCGAAAACGAGAGATGAGATTATCAGTATGAAAAAAATCCATTTAAGCAACAAAAACACCACTTTCTGTAAATGTAAAATTTCTGTTAAAAGCCGAAAAATCGAGCTTTTTGTCGAACAATAAGGTTTGACATAATAAAGAAAATATTGTATAATAAACGAGTATAATATGGAACGATGAGATAATTTGTTGTTCTGATGATTTTTTTGAAAAACAAGGAGGAATACCGGA
Source organism: Oscillospiraceae bacterium (assembly GCA_017828955.1). GTDB lineage: Bacteria > Bacillota > Clostridia > Oscillospirales > Ruminococcaceae > RGIG4131. The sequence goes on along the minus strand of JAGAJQ010000092.1, from coordinate 6,240 downwards.
TGAAATCGACAGGTATTGTAAGAAGAGTAGATGAACTCGGAAGAATTGTCCTTCCCATAGAACTCAGAAGAACTCTTGACATCGCAGAAAAGGACTCTGTTGAAATTTATGTAGACAAGGATACAATTATCCTTAAAAAGTTCCGTTCTGCATGTACTTTCTGTGGTGAGGGTGAAGATGTTATAGATTTCAAGGGTAAATATATCTGCCCTAATTGTCTTGCACAGATTAAGAAAGCATAACTATGTCTCAGACTGTCTTTTCACGGGAAAGACAGTCTGAATTTTTTTAGAAAACTCTTGACAAATAAATAACAAGGCTGTATAATTTACTACGCAAAAGTGCTAAAGGAGGAAGATAAATGGTACTTATACTTAAAAACAATCCTGAAGTTAAAAAGGTTGACGAACTTCTTGAAAAAATAACGGAAATGGGTCTTAAGACTCAGGTTGTAGGCGGTGCCTCACATACTATCGTAGGACTTATCGGTGATACAAGTCATCTTATCCCCGAAGATTTCTTACATTACGATATAGTTGATACTGTTCAGAGAATTTCAGAAAGCTATAAGGCTGCTAACAGAAAGATGCACCCCGATGATACTATTATAGATGTAGGCGGAAGAAAAATCGGTGGCGGAACATTCACTGTAATTGCAGGGCCTTGTTCTGTTGAATCAGAAGAACAGATGAAGGAAGTTGCAGCTGATGTTAAAGCAAGCGGTGCATCACTTTTAAGAGGCGGTGCTTTTAAACCCAGAACTTCTCCTTACGCTTTCCAGGGTCTTCACGGGGAAGGGATAAGACTTCTTCTTGAAGCTAAGAAGGCAACAGGTCTTCCTATTGTAACAGAAATTATGGATATAAATACACTTGACCTTTTCGCTGATGTTGATGTTATTCAGGTCGGTGCAAGAAATATGCAGAACTTTGAACTCTTAAAAGCACTCGGACATTCAGACAAGCCTATCTTTCTCAAGAGAGGACTTGCAAACACAATGGACGAACTTCTTATGAGTGCTGAATACATTATGTCGGGCGGAAACAACAACATTGTTCTTTGCGAAAGAGGAATAAGAACTTTTGAAACAAAGACAAGAAATACACTCGATATCTCGGCTGTTCCGATACTCAAGAAACTCACTCATCTTCCTGTATTCATTGACCCCAGCCACGCGGCAGGTATTTCGTGGATGGTTGAACCTATTTCAAAGGCGGCTATCGCTATCGGTGCTGACGGACTTATGATTGAAGTTCACAATAATCCCAAGAAGGCACTTTGTGACGGTGCACAATCACTCAATCCCGAACAGTTTGATACTCTTATGAAGGACATCAAGAGAAGAGTTGAATTTGAAGGAAAAACTTTGGCATAGTATTTACGCAGGACTTTATTTAAGTCCTGCGTTTTTTATTGCCCGAAATGGTTGAATGGTCAAATTCTTTTTTGAGTGATGACAAAGCTTTTTTCTCTATTCTCGAAACATAAGAACGGGAAATATCAAGTTTTTCGGCAACTTCACGCTGGGTTATAGCTTTATGACCGAAAAGACCATAGCGGTGTGCGATTATTGTGAGTTCGCGTTCATTAAGACATTTTCCTAAAAAGTCATAAAGCTGTTCGGATCTGATATTGAGGTCGATCTGATCTAAAATACTGTCGTCATCGGAGATGATATCCATAAGGGTGAGTTGGTTGCCGTCTTTGTCGGTTTCTATCGGTTCATCAAGATTTATATCTCCTGCGTATTTTTTTTGCGCACGGAAGGTCATAAGAATTTCGTTTTCGATACAACGGGAAGCGTAGGTTGCGAAACGGGTCCCTTTGTTATAATCAAATGTTGAAACTGCTTTTATAAGACCTATTGTTCCTATTGAGATAAAGTCTTCCTGCTCTTTTATGTTTGTTCCGTATTTTTTGATGATGTGAGCAACAAGACGGAGGTTATGTTCGATAATCTTGTTTTTTGATGATTTGTCTCCTTTTGACATACGCTCAAAACATTCTCTTTCTTCCTTTGCTGAAAGGGGTTTCGGAAAAAGGTTCTTGTTTTCGATATGAAGGGCGAGGCATAACATTCCCGAAATGGCTTCGATAAAAACTTCTGCAAACATATAAAAAATCTCCCCGATAAAAATATATAACATTTTATTAGGGAGATATGTTGTCCTATACTATTATAATATATAAAGAAAGGATTTACAGAAAAGGAAATATAATTCACACAAATTTAATTGACAATTGCCCTTTGTTATGGTACAATGTGCCTAACATTGAGGGGATGTGATGATTTTGGGGAAAAACATATACCTTATTTTAACTCATACGGGGACAACCTGGTCGAGAATTATCAAGAAATTCAACGATTATAAATACAGCCACGTAATGCTGAGCTTAGATGATAATTTCGACAAAATGTATTCTTTCGGCAGAAAGAAATGGTATAACCCTTTTATCGCGGGTTTTGTTGTTGAAGATAAGGACGGGGATTTCTTCTCTTTCTACAATAGGGCGAAGTGCCGTGTTTATAAATTCGCGGTTACGGACAAGCAGTATGACGAACTTTGCAGAGTTCTTCAGTGGTTTGAAGAAAACAAGCATAGAGTTTCATATGACATAATAGGTGTTATTTTCAGATACATAGGAATATCATTCAGACAGAAGGACAGATATGTATGCACTCATTTTGTCGGAACTGTTCTCAAAGACAGTGGTATTGCTCCTATGATAAATAAGCCTGAAGAACTTAAACCTCAGGATTTTGAAACGATAGCAAACAGAATTTCATCAAAGGTTATCTATGAGGGATTTTTAAGAAAGATCCCAAGAAGCTGATGTAAAACAGTTAATGTTTCTTAACCCAGATTAGTTACGTTTTTGTTTATTTTGTATAAAGCGGAAAACTGTAAAACCACTGAAAACGATTTACATTTGCTTTTTTGTGATGATTTTGTGGTCATAATGTGTAAAAGGTCACCAAATCATTGTGCAGATGTCACAAAGTTGACGATTTTGGTTTAGAAAACTATTGACATTAGACCCCTTAGGTTGTATATTTAATTTTGACAAAAGACATCGCTATATTTATGCGAAATCACAAATTACCTTGGTATTTACATTGTGGGTAAACGGCTCACGGTGATAAATATATAACTCACATCTATTATATTATCAAAGAAGAATAATATAATATATTATTAAGGAGGAAGTTATCATGAATCTTAAGAAGAATCTTGCACTCGTAGCTGCTCTCGCTATGTCAGCTACAGTACTCGCCGGCTGTACAAAGACAGAAGGCAACGAACCTGCAGACACAACTGCTGCTGGCGGTAACGAACCCGCTACAACAGATGCTGCTGCTCCCGAAGACACAGGTGACCAGTTCACAGTTATGTCTTGGAACGACGAAGTTCCCGTTAAGTGGGGTGAAACAGTTTACACAGCTGCTAAGCCTCTTCCTGATGGCGTAACATACAACCCCGTAGTATTCGGTGTTGGTGGTGGTGAAGCTACACCTTACTTCCAGAACTACATGGAATCAGGCGATGACCTCGACATCTTCGCTCTCGAAGCTGACTTCGCTCTCACATTCCTCAACTCTTCATATGCTGGTTCACTCGCTGATATCGGTGTATCAGAAGATGAATTCGCTAACGCTTACGATTACACAATGGCAATCGGTACAGTTGACGGCGTTCTCAAGGCTGTTTCAATGCAGTCTTGCCCTGGCGTTTACGCTTACAGAACAGACCTCGCTGATCAGTACCTCGGCGTTAAGTCACCTGAAGAAATGCAGGCTAAGGTTAAGGATTGGGACACATACCTTGCTACAGCTGCAGAAGTTAAGGAAGCTTCAGGCGGTAAGTGCACAATGTCAGTTGCTCTCGGTGGTATCTGGCAGGTATTCTCAGCAGCTCGTACACAGGACTGGGTTGTTGACAACAAGTTCGTAGTTACAGACGAAGTTAAGGAATTCCTTGAACTCTCTAAGACACTCGCTGACAACGGCTACATCGATACAAACGCTCAGACATGGGATGCTTCATGGTATGGTCGTGGAATCGACGGCACAACAATGGGTATGTTCACATGTGCTTGGGGTCTTGAAGGTTGTATCCTCATCGACGCAGCTGGCGGCGTAGACGGTCCTTCATACGGTCTCTGGAACATCACAACAGGCCCTGCTGGTTGGTACTGGGGCGGTACATGGCTTGCAGTTTCATCAACAACTGACAACCCCAACCTCGCTGCAGACTTCATCAGATATTTCTGTGCTGATACAGAAACAATGACACACTTCGCAAGAGAAACAGGTACATTCGTAAACAACAAGGAAGCTGTTAAGAACATCGTTGCTGAAGGCGGCTACAAGAACCCCCTCCTCGGCGGACAGGATTCATACGCATTCTTCGCACCTGCTGCTGACGCTGTTCCTGCTATGAACATCGGTGAATACGACGGTACAGTTAAGTCAGCTCTTAACCCTGTAATGGTTGACTACGCTACAGGTAAGTACGCTTCAATCGACGATGCTGTTAAGGCATTCACAGATAACGTACAGGCTGCTCTTCCTGACCTTGCTTGGTAATTGGAATAATAGTCAATAACTGAATAAGTTAATTACGCGTTACGGGACGGAGTAATCTGTCCCGTAAAGTGTACTTTTTACCCTAATACTTCCATTTGAGGAGCGTGAATATGATGGCTTCAGCGGCAAACAGAAGAATCCGTAAGCTCAGCTATGCTAAGTACGGATATATGTTCATTTTGCCTTTCTTTCTGGTTTACTTCATTTTCTCACTTTACCCACTCATCTATACATTCGTAGTTAGTACATATCGTGCAACAGGTACAGCCGTTGACGCTGAAATGTATTTTGTTGGTGTTGAGAATTTCAAGGACCTTCTCTTTGTTGACAGCCCCGTAAGAAAGCAGTTCTTCCAGGCTATCGGCAACACATTAATCCTTTGGATTTGTAACTTTATCCCCCAGATCGCATTATCACTTCTTTTAGCTGTATGGTTTACAGATAACAGACTTCATGTACCTGGCAAGGGATTCTTTAAAGTAGTAATGTATATGCCTAATATCATTACAGCTGCATCAGTAGCAACACTTTTCCTTTCACTTTTCGGTGAAACTCAGTATAACCCTGTTAACCAGATCCTTCTCTCATGGGGCTGGGTTCAGGAACCTATTACATTCATTCAGACATATCAGATTAAACGCGGAATTGTTTCATTCATCCTCGCATGGATGTGGTTCGGTAATACCATGGTAATGCTTATGGCTTCAATCATGGGTATTAACCCCAGCTTATTCGAAGCAGCTCAGATCGACGGTGCTAACAGTGCGCAGGTATTTGCTCACATCACAGTTCCTTCAATCAGACCTATGCTCGTTTATGTTGGTATCACATCAATGATCGGTGGTCTTCAGATGTTCGATATTCCTTATCTCTTCAATAAGGGTACTGATATCGACGAATACACAAGAACAATCGCGATTTACATCTTTGAAAGATATTCGGGTGCAACCCGAGACTATGGTCGTTCAGCGGCCGCTTCCATCATTCTCTTTGTTATAACCGGTATCCTTGGCGCAATCGTATTCTACATTAACTCCGACAAGGACGAAATGGCAGAAAAGAAACGTCGTCGTAAGGAAGCCAAGAAACTGAAGGGAGGCAGCGGATTCTAATGAACAAAAAAGAATATAAAAAGACTTATGAAGCAAATAAGGCTAATGCAAACTATACTCACCTTATCAGATTCGAATCTGCTATAATCTTTATACTTTGCATTCTCCTTACACTCATCTGTCTTCTTCCTTTCGTTATCGTTGTAGTTAACGCAACAAGAGACCACGGTGAAATTTCACGTTCAGTATCTCTTATCCCCAGCACACACCTTATCGAAAACATCAAGAACCTTTCAACACCTGAAATGAAGAGAACATTCGACGCTTTCGTTGGTTACAAGAACAGTGCTATCATCACTATCTCTGCAACAGTACTTAGCGTATTCTTCTCAGCACTTACAGCTTACGGTCTTTGTGTTTACGATTTCAAACTCAGAGATGCTGCAACAACATTTATCCTCGCAGTTCTTATGATTCCTACACAGGTTTCTGGTGTTGGTTTCATCAAGTTTATGCTTGCAATCGATCTTTACAACAATTTCCTTCCCCTTATCATTCCTGCGATCGCAGCACCCGCTGTTGTATTCTTCATGCGACAGT
>JAGAJQ010000091.1 GCA_017828955.1 Oscillospiraceae bacterium | reverse complement strand
TTAGGTCTTAAAGGCGAACAGCTTGAAGACTTTATCGAAGCTGTTTCTTCCGTTACAGAAGAAACTGTTATGGCAACCGTTGATAACGGTATCAATATAAACGATTTTTATGAAAAGTTTATGGGGCTTTCTATTCCCACAATGGCATTCTGCGGAATAAGAGAACATTCTGAAGTGAAAAATTCTCTTTATCGAATTGCCGAACTTAACGGAAAATGCGATACTGATTTATGGGATAAGGCAAAGCACAATATCCCTATGCTTTACAGCAACAGGCTCAATAAAACAATCGAAGAATATATGGGAAAAGTTTTCCCCGATGCTGAAATTATCTACACCGATAATATCAACGCAGATGCTATCGATAACGATAACGAAAATATTGATAATGATAATGGTATTATAACTGACACATCAGAACAAGAACAAAGGAGTAATGAAGACGATGAAACACTTATTGAAAATGCTTGATCTCTCAACAGAGGAGATCCTTGATATTTTAAATCTCGCAGACCAGCTCAAATACGAACTTAAACACGGCATCCCTCATCCTCATCTTAAAGGAAAAACTCTCGGAATGATTTTTCAGAAAGCCTCAACAAGAACAAGAGTTTCTTTTGAAACAGGTATGTATCAACTCGGCGGATACGCACTTTTCCTCTCTTCAAACGACCTTCAGATAGGTAGAGGAGAACCTGTTCAGGATACAGCAAGAGTTCTTTCTCGTTATCTCGATGGTATTATGATCAGAACTTTCGAACAGAAAGAAGTTGAAGATCTCGCGCAGTATGGTTCTATTCCTATAATCAACGGACTTACAGATTTCTGTCATCCTTGCCAGATTCTTGCCGACCTTATGACAATCCGTGAATTCAAGGGAAGACTTGAAGGACTCAAAATGTGTTACATAGGCGACGGAAACAATATGGCAAACTCTCTTATTGTCGGATGTCTTAAAATGGGTATGAGCGTTTCTGTTGCTACTCCCGAAAACTATAAGCCCGACCCCGAAGTTATGGCTTTTGCAGAAAAGTTCGATTGCTTCAAGCATACAACAGATGTTCTCGAAGCCGCTAAGGATGCAGATGTTCTCTTTACTGATGTTTGGGCATCTATGGGTCAGGAAGGCGAAAAGGCCGAAAGAGAAAAGGCATTCAAGGGTTATCAGATAAACGATGAAGTTATGGCTGTTGCAAAGCCTGACGCCATGGTTCAGCATTGTCTTCCTGCTCATCGTGAAGAAGAAATCACAGAAAAGGTTTTCGAAGCACATGCAGAAGAAATCTTTGAAGAAGCAGAAAACAGACTTCATGCACAGAAGGCTGTTATGGTTAAACTTATGGGCAGTTGTCTTGAAGATTAATTTGAATTAAGACAGACAGGTTTATCCTGTCTGTTTCTTTATATATAAATAGTATATACACGCCATAAAATGCCAGTTAAGACATTAAATTCCCGCTTTTTGTAAGTTTGTATGCAGGTTGTACAAAAATCTGACGATTAAATTCCGAAAAATATGGCAAAAAAACTTTTAAAAAACTATTGACAATCCGTTTTCTTCTTGGTATAATATAAAAGCACTCTGACGAACAGAGTACACAAAGCACCTTGAAAATTGAACAATCGACAAGACAAACCCTAAAATTCCTTAAACGGAAAAGGTCAGATGAAAAGACTTAAAAACATAACTTAATTAGCCAAGTGAAAGCTTGGGACAGGATCAACGCTGAG
>JAGAJQ010000090.1 GCA_017828955.1 Oscillospiraceae bacterium | reverse complement strand
GATTTTGTGAATATTTCAGCACCCTGCACGATACGATGACCTACTGCTGAGATTTCGGACATACTCTTGATTACGGCAGCGTCGCCTGTTGTAAGAACTTCAACTAATTTTTCAAAAGCTTCGGTATGCGTAGGGAAATTACAATCCATATCAACAGTTCTGCCGTCGAATGTCTTATGCGAAATGTGTCCACCTATACCGATTCTGTCTGCGTTACCTTTTGCGATAACTTCTTCATTTTCCATGTTGAGAAGCTGATACTTAAGTGATGAGCTTCCTGCGTTTACTACGAGAATAATCATATTTCTTTCTTCCTCTCAAAGATATTCGCTATAAAATAGCACCGTATAATATTATAATACAGTTATTTTAAAAAATCAAGACTTTTTTATCTTCTTTACATTATTTAAATTGTAGGGTATAATTAAGATAATCAGATATTCAGAGGTGATGTTATGCCATCTTTTTCATATACAGTCAAAGAAGAACTTTGTTCTGAAATAACGGATCGTGATAAAAAGTATGCTTGCCTTTATGGTATGCTTATTTCTTCAAAACATTTCGATTTTGATAAAATAGTCTTTCAGACAAAAAATGATAAGGTATTTTCTCTTTTTAAAGAACTTATTTTATCTGTTTCCAAAAATAAATCTGCTCTCAAAATCACTGAAAAAGCCAATAAAATAGGAATCTTCACGTATTCTGCCGAATTGGTGTCTGATGTTGAAAGGGAACATATACTTAACAGATATAAATATTTTAATGGTGATGATACAAGAAAATTTATTTCAGAAAATATTGATATAAATAATCTTCCTGCCTTTCTTATAGGACTTTTCCTTGCTTCGGGAAGTGTTATCGATCCTAACAAGGAATATCATCTTGAATTTGTTACACCATTTTCTGAAATAGCAGAAGAAATCAAAAATCTTCTTATTCACGTCGGGGTAAGTGTAAAACTTTCTGAAAGAAAAGGTTTTTATATTGTGTATCTTAAAGAAAGCGAGAGTATAGAAGATTTACTTACATATATGGGCGCGACTATGTCATCTTTAGAGATAATGAACGTGAAAATACTCAAGGATGTAAGAAATAAAGCAAACAGAATATCAAATTGTGATACAGCAAATATAGAAAAGTCTATTGCCGCAGCAGCAAAACAGGTTGAGGATATTGAATTTATAGAAAAAACTATAGGGTTCGGAAGCTTATCGGAAGATTTGCGTGAAATAGCGGAAATTCGCTTAGAAAATCCTGATTATTCTTTGAGAGAACTTGGTCAGGCACTTGAAAAACCGATAAGTCGTTCGGGAGTTAATCACAGAATGAAAAAGCTTTCCGCAATAGCGGAAGATATAAGAAGTAATAAATATCGTAGTTAGGAGAAAATGATTTGAGAAATTTTGTCCACCTTCATGTGCATAGCGAGTATAGTTTGCTTGATGGCGCTTGTCGTATAGAACAACTTGTTGATAAGGTAAAAGAAATGGGCGAAAACGCCGTCGCTGTTACAGACCACGGATATCTCTATTCCGCTATAAAATTTTATAAGATGGCTAAAGAAAAAGGAATAAAGCCTATCATCGGTTGTGAGGTATACGTTGCACCGAGAAGCCGTCATGATAAAAATGATAAACTTGACAGAACTCCATATCATCTTGTTCTTTTGTGCGAAAATAATACCGGATATAATAATCTTGTCAAACTTGTTTCTCTCTCGAGTATAGAAGGATTTTATAGCAAACCCAGAGTGGATATTGAAATTCTTGAAAAATATCATGAGGGGCTTATAGCGTTATCGGGCTGCGTTGCCGGTGAAGTGCCGAGAAAGATTCTTTCTAAGGATTTTGAAGGTGCAAAAGAAACAATACTCAGATATAAGAATATTTTCGGAGAAAATAATTACTTTATCGAACTTCAAAATCATGGTATTCCAGAGGAAAAAACTATTCTTCCTTCTCTTTACAAATTTGCAGAAGAAACAGGTGTTGGAGTTGTTGCTACGAACGATGCTCACTACGTAAATAAAGAAGATGCAATAGCTCAAAAAATTCTTGTTGCTATCCAGACTAATACTAAAATTGATGAAGATAGTGGAATGTCGCTTCCTAATGATGAATTTTATCTTAAATCATATGAAGAAATGTCTGAATTATTTAAGTACGCTCCTAACGCTATAGAGAATACAGTGAAAATAGCAGAACGCTGTAATGTTGAATTAGAGTTCGGTAAAATTCTCTTGCCTGAATATAAATCTGAAGGCGTTTTTAATAGTTATGAGTATTTAAGAAATATATGCTTTGAAGGTCTTGAAAAATTCTATTCAAAAGATAAAACTGTATTTGAAACAGCAAAAAGCAGACTTGAAAATGAACTCAGCGTTATAAATCAAATGGGGTATGTTGATTATTTTCTCATAGTATGGGATTTTGTGAGTTTTGCGAAGAAAAATTCCATTCCTGTAGGTCCGGGAAGAGGATCAGGTGCCGGTAGTATTGTGGCGTATTGTATGGGAATAACCGAGATAGACCCTATTAAGTATAATCTGATTTTTGAAAGATTTTTAAATATCGAAAGAGTAAGTATGCCTGATCTGGATATCGATTTCTGTTATGAAGGCAGGCAAAAAGTTATTGACTATGTTGTAAATAAGTATGGTAGCGATCACGTTGCACAGATAATAACTTTTGGTACTATGGCTGCAAAAGCGGCAGTGAGAGATGTAGGAAGAGTTATGGGACTTCCTTATGATACTGTCGATTCTGTTGCAAAATTCATACCTTTTGAGGCTAATATTACGATATAAAAAGCTATGGAAGAATCTATAGAACTTGTTTCTTTGTATACTAACAACGAAGAGGTAAGGAAACTTGTAGATATGGCGAAGAAAGTAGAAGGAATGCCAAGACACGCTTCTACTCATCCTGCAGGAGTTGTCATTTCGGCAGTCCCTGTATCTGAAATAGTTCCTTTACAGAAAAATGACGATTCTATAGTTATCCAGTATTGTGCAGAGGATATAGAACCTCTTGGTCTTCTGAAAATGGATTTTCTTGCATTGAGAACCCTTACAGTTATTCGTGATTGTGTTGAACTTATACGTAATAATGGAAATCCTGAATTTTCTGAAGATAGGATATTCATAGACAGCAGACCTGTATACGAAATGCTTTCTGCAGGAAATTCTATGGGAGTTTTTCAATTTGAAAGTTCTGGTATGCGAACTGTTCTTTCTCAGGTGAAGCCCAGACATTTAGAAGAACTTATAGCTGTTATGGCATTGTATCGTCCCGGCCCTATGGAAAGTATACCTAAATATATTCATAATAGAAATTATCCACAGAGCATTGAATATCCGGTACCTCAGATGAAAGAGATACTTGATATAACTTACGGATGTATGGTTTATCAGGAACAGGTAATGGAAATTTGTCGTAAACTTGCAGGTTATTCTTATGGCAGAGCGGATATTGTCAGAAGAGCTATGTCAAAGAAAAAGCACGATGTTATGGAGAAAGAACGTGAAAATTTTGTTTCTGGTGCAATAAAAAATAAGGTCCCTGAAAAAGTTGCCCGAGATATTTTCTATGAAATGATGAACTTTGCCTCGTACGCTTTTAATAAGTCGCACGCTGCTGCATATGGATGTCTTGCTTATAAAACAGCATATTTAAGATGCTTTTATTACAAGTATTATATGTCTTCGTTGATGACAAGTGTTCTTGATAACACTGATAAAGTTGTTGATTACATCAGGGATTGTGAATATAACGGAGTTAAAATACTAAATCCGGATATAAATGAAAGTTATAAAGGATTTACTCCAATTAAATCAGGAATAAGATATGCATTGCTTGCTATAAAGAATCTTGGAAAAAATGCTATTAAAACTATCGTCGACGAAAGAAATAGGAACGGGAAGTTTATTTCTTTTGAAAATTTCTGCGAACGAGTAATAGGTAAAGATGTAAATAGGCGAGCAGTTGAAAGTCTTATAAAATGTGGTGCTTTTGATAACTT
>JAGAJQ010000089.1 GCA_017828955.1 Oscillospiraceae bacterium | reverse complement strand
TTGAATGTGTTCATAAGAAGTTCGTCCTTTTCGGGAGGAAGCTGACCGAGTTCTTTTTTCTTGCTTGCAAGGAATACTATAATCTGATCGGCATATACAAGCTGTTGATTGAGTGCTTCGATTTCGGCGTTGTTGCTTGTCTGTTCCGCTGCGAGAACGGCGTTATCTCCGACTGTTATGTCTGTTGCCATAAACGAATCAGAACCGATTGTATTTGCGTGGATTTCCTGTAAAACGATATATTTTCCGCCAAGGATAATTCCCTTTCTGCCTGTCGCGTGCATTTCACCGCCACAGTAAACATCGCAGGAGATAAATGCGTCTGAAGTGAGTTTTCCGTCACAAGTGATCTTCGAGTTTTCACAGAATCCGATTGTAACATCGCCGTGGCAGGTAATATTTGAATTGATACTGCCTGATTTTATAGTGAGGTTTCCGCCTGCTGAAATTTCAGCACCTGATGCGTTTCCGTTTATTGTTATGTCTTTTTTGGAAGAAACCCTGAAACCGTCCATAACGTTTCCGCGGACGATTACGCTTCCGATGAAATCGATGTTTCCGATTGAGGCGTCAACATCTTCGAGAGTAACAACTTCGTCTACTACGAACTTGTTTGAATCCCAACGGAGATGACCGTCACAAGCGGCAAGAAGCTGAGTTTCATCATCGGAAAGCTTAACGCCTTTTCCGATTACATAAGGCGCTCTTGCACCTCTCATCTGATTAACAACAACGCCCTTGATGTTCTTACCGGGAGTACCGTCTGTGGGAAGTGTGATTTCCGCAATTACAGTTCCTTCAACTATGTTGTGGATATGACCTAAATTCTTATAATCGACATATCCGTTTTCGTCTTCCTTAGGGGCGATTGTCTGAACTTGTGAGAAAAGGTATTTTATTGTTCCGTCTTCACCGTTAACGGGAGGGAGCCATTTTGCAACAAGATAGTTTACGCTGTTCTTGTTTTCGACGGCGGTTTTTACAGCTTCGGTATTTACGTTATAGGTAATACCCTGTGAACGAAGTTCTGCCATAACCTGCTCGTATGTAGCAGGTCTTCCACCGTTTTCTGCGTGGTATATTGTGAGGTAAGCATCCTTTCCGCTATCACCGACAGTTATTACTATCTTGGCGTCAACGGGCGCACCTTTGCTTTTGTCAAAAACATTATCGGGCATAGATTTAATCCCCCTTAAAGATGAATTTTCTTTCTGACATACTACTTAAAGAAATTATACCATATTCTGAGAGTAATTACAAGCGTATATTAAAATAATCTGCTTGACAAAATCATAACAAAGTTATATTATTTAAATAGCATTTTTAAAGTATTTCGGAGGTTTTTAAAATGGACATTATGCAGAAAGCTTTAGATAAACATTATGAATGGAACGGAAAGATTGAAATTGTTTCAAGAACCAAAATAAACGACAGAGAATCTCTTTCTCTCGCATACACTCCCGGTGTTGCGCAACCTTGCCTTGAAATAGAAAAAGATCCCGACCTTTCTTTTTCTCTTACAAGACGTTCAAATCTTGTTGCGGTTATAACAGACGGAACCGCTGTTTTAGGTCTCGGCGATATAGGGCCTCGCGCGGCTATGCCTGTTATGGAAGGGAAGTGTGCTCTTTTCAAGGAGTTTGCTGATGTTGACGCTTTTCCTATATGCGTTAATTCAAAAGATGTCGATGAAATTGTAAAGACTATCGAAATGATAGCATACAGTTTCGGCGGAATAAATCTTGAAGATATTTCAGCACCTCGTTGTTTTGAAATCGAAAAGCGTCTTAAAGAAAAACTCGATATTCCTGTTTTCCACGATGACCAGCACGGAACTGCGATAGTAGCTTCTGCTGCTATGATGAATGCCGCTAAGGTTGCAGAAAAGAAAATTTCAGATATGACACTTGTTATAAATGGTGCTGGTGCCGCAGGAATTGCTATCGCAAAGCAGTTTATTTCTCTTGGTATCGGGAATATTATTATGGTGGATATTGAAGGCATCATCTGTGACGGTTATGAATTCAAAAATCCCGCACATTATGAAATAGCAAAGCTTACTAATAAAAATCATATAAAGGGAACACTCTCTGATGCTATGAAAGGTGCAGATGCGTTTATAGGCGTTTCAAGACCCGACCTTGTGACCGCTGATATGATAAAATCAATGGCAGAAAAGCCTATTATATTTGCTATGGCAAATCCTAAGCCTGAAATTATGCCCGATAAGGCTCTTGAAGCAGGTGCTTTCATTGTCGGAACGGGAAGAAGCGATTTCCCTAATCAGATAAACAATGTTGTTGCTTTTCCCGGAATTTTCAAGGGCGCACTTTCAGTAAGAGCGTCTGACATAAATGAAGAAATGAAACTTGCGGCGGCTTATGCCATTGCGGCAACTGTTTCTGATGAAGAACTCAGACCTGATAATATTCTTCCGAACTCATTCGACAGAAAAATTCCCGTTGCGGTAGCGGCGGCTGTTGCAGAGGCGGCTAAAAAATCAGGCGTTGCAAGAATTTAAGGAGGATAGTATGCAGACAATAAAATACACACCAAAGGGTGTTTGCGCAAGACAGATGGAAATAGATATAGAAGACGGAAAGATAGTTGATTTCAGAATTCTCGGCGGTTGTCACGGTAACGGTCAGGGTGTTTCAGCACTCGTTAAAGGAATGGAAGTTGAAGATGTTATCGAAAGGCTCGAAAACATAAGGTGCGGAAACAAGATGACATCTTGTCCTGCACAGCTCGCTGAGGCTTTAAAAGAAAACTATGACGGTGAATAAAATAAAAACGAAAATTCAAGGCTTATTTCGTCGTTAAACTCGCTTGAAATACCCGCGTATTCCTTCGCTCGTTTGCCTAGAACTAAACCATGCCTTTTCGTTTTACCTGAATATAATAAATAC
>JAGAJQ010000088.1 GCA_017828955.1 Oscillospiraceae bacterium | reverse complement strand
TCGGAGGAGACGGAGACCTGCCGTTTTAATTCAGTTAAGAAATTCGATTAAATTTTGAAAAGGAGGGTTTTGTAATGGAAAGACAGGAAAGAGAAAACAAGGGCGGACGTATGCAGAGAAAGCCTCGTAAAAAGGTTTGTCAGTTCTGCGTTGACCGTGCTGAAAAGATAGACTATAAGGATATCGCAAAGCTCAAGAAGTGCATGACAGAACGTTCAAAGATTCTTCCCCGCCGTGTAACAGGCACATGCGCTTATCATCAGAGAGAGCTCACAATCGCTATCAAGAGAGCAAGACATCTTGCACTTATTCCTTACGTTAGCGACTAATTACAAAGCTATGAAGCACCACTTTTTAAGTGGTGCTTTTTTGTTGACATTGAAGAAAAAAAGATGTATAATATATATAACGGATATAGAGGATTTTATCTTTCATATCGGTTGAAGTTTTTAAAAACAGACCATCGGGTTGTTTGGAATTTTCCGGATAATCGGCAGGCTTTCATAAGAAAACAGCGCATCTGTGCGTTTTTTGCCACGCCTTTTCTTCGGAAAAAGGCGTTTTTTATTTGAAGGGAGCGTGGAGAAAACGGAAAATCGTATAGGTGTTATAGGGATAATAATCGAGTCTGATGAGGCTGTTGGTAAGGTAAACGAAACCTTACACGAATACCGCGACATAATCGCAGCAAGACTCGGACTTCCTTATCACGAAAGAAAATGCTCGGTAATATCAATTATAGTCGATGCTGACTCTGATAAAATCAGTGCACTCGCAGGGAAACTCGGAAAAATAGACGGTGTTTCGGCAAAATCGGCAATCCAGAAAAAGTAAAGGAGAATGAAAAATGTATAATCCAAAATCACTTAAAGCAGAGGAATTTATTTCACACGAGGAAATTTTATCGACACTTGAATATGCCGATAAAAACAAAGATAACCTTGAACTCGTTGACCAGATAATCGCAAAGGCGAAGGAAAGAAAAGGTCTTTCACATAGAGAAGCGTCGGTTCTTCTTGCTTGTGACAACGAAGAAAAAATCAAGGAAATCTATGCTCTCGCTGAACAGATAAAGAAAGATTTTTATGGCAACAGAATAGTTATGTTTGCACCTCTTTATCTTTCAAACTACTGTGTAAACGGATGTGTTTACTGTCCTTATCATCTTAAAAACAAGCATATCGCAAGAAAGAAACTTACTCAGGAAGAAATCGAAAAGGAAGTTATCGCTTTACAGGATATAGGACACAAGAGACTTGCTATCGAAGCAGGCGAAGACCCTGTAAATAACCCTATCGAATATATCCTCGAAAGTATCAAGACTATTTATGCTATCAAGCATAAGAATGGTGCTATAAGAAGAGTAAATGTTAATATCGCTGCGACAACTGTTGAAAATTACAGAAAGCTTAAAGACGCAGGAATAGGAACTTATATTCTCTTCCAGGAAACATATCACAAGGAAAGCTATGAACAGCTTCATCCGACAGGCCCCAAGCACGATTATGCTTATCACACAGAAGCTATGGACAGAGCAATGGAAGGCGGAATTGACGATGTAGGTCTAGGCGTTCTTTTTGGTCTCGAACTCTATCGCTATGAATTTGCGGGACTTCTTATGCACGCTGAACACCTTGAAGCTGTTCACGGGGTAGGTCCTCATACAATAAGCGTTCCTCGTCTTAAGAGAGCTGATGATATTGATCCCGATCAGTTCGACAACGGAATTTCAGATGAAATATTCGAAAAAATCTGTGCACTTATAAGAATTTCTGTTCCTTACACAGGAATGATTATCTCAACAAGAGAAAGCCAGGCTGTTCGTGAAAAGGTTATTAAGCTCGGTGTTTCACAGATAAGCGGTGCTTCAAGAACATCTGTCGGCGGATATACAGAAGAGGAAAGACCACACGACTCGGAACAGTTTGACGTTTCAGACCAGAGAACTCTTGATGAAGTTGTTCGCTGGCTCATGGAACTTGGCTACATTCCTTCATTCTGCACAGCTTGTTACAGAGAAGGAAGAACAGGTGACAGATTTATGAGTCTTTGCAAAGCAGGTCAGATTCAGAACTGTTGTCACCCTAATGCACTTATGACACTTAAGGAATTCCTTATGGACTATGCTTCTCCCGAAACAAGAGAAATAGGTGAAAAGCTTATTGCGGAAGAAGTTTATAATGTTCCTAAGGAAAAGGTAAGAGAAATCTGTAAGGAAAATCTCGTTAACATCGAAAACGGAAAGAGAGATTTCAGATTTTAACCGATGAGGTGAATTTATGATAAATGAACTCAATCAGACACCCAAGGCGTTAAGAAAACATATAGGTATTTTCGGTTCGGCGAACGCGGGAAAATCGACACTCGCAAATCTTATTTCTGGGCAGGAGGTTTCTCTTGTCTCGGATGTTGCGGGAACGACTACAGACCCTGTTTTCAAGCCGATGGAACTTTTACCCATAGGTCCTGTTGTTATAATAGACACGGCAGGGCTTGATGACAATACCGAACTCGGATCTTTAAGAACAGATAAGACTTTAAAGCAACTTGACAGTTGCGATATGGCGCTTTATGTTTTCACTCCCGATGAGGACGAAGAAAGGGTAAAGAAAAATCTTTCTATCTTCAAAGAGAGAAAAATTCCTGTTATCGTTATTGAAAATCTGAAAGGAAAATCATCTTCTTCGGGGAAAAACTTCGGATTTAAAACGATTTCAGTGGATTTATCGGTGGAAAACTCTGTTGATATTGTTAAAAACTCGATTATAACTGAACTTTCGGGCGAGGACGAGGAAAAATCCATTACCGCTGATTTAGTAAAGGCGGGGGATACTGTTCTTCTTGTTATGCCTCAGGATTCGGATGCACCAAAGGGCAGACTCATTATGCCTCAGGTTCAGGTTACAAGAGATTTACTCGATAACGGATGTATCATAATGAGTGTTACTACAGATAAGCTTTCTGACGCATTATCAAAACTCAAAAATCCGCCCGATCTTGTTATAACTGATTCGCAGGTTTTCGGACAGGTGAACAGTATTCTTTCAAAAGAAATAAGACTGACATCTTTCTCTATGCTTATGGCAAAAAATAAGGGAGATATAGATGAGTTTGTAAAGGGCGCTACCGCTATAAGAAATCTTAAAGACGGCGATAAGGTTCTTATAATAGAAAACTGTGCGCACCATATTATGAAGGACGATATCGCGAGAATAAAAATTCCGATGATGCTTAAAAAGTTTACGGGGAAAGAACTTGAAATAGTGAACATTTCGGGACAGAATGCATATCCTGACCTTTCTGATGTGAGTCTTGTAATCCACTGTGGCGGATGTATGATAAACAGAAAGACTATGCTTTCAAAGCAGAAATATTTTAAAGAAAACGGTATTCCGATGACGAATTTCGGCGTGGCACTCGCACTTATGAACGGAATACTCGGAAGAGTAGTTTATTAGTATTGTAAAAATGCATAAGCAAAAGGATATGTGAGTATTCTTTTTGTAGGAAAATATCATTGAAAAAAATACCTTTTGATGATATACTTTAATTGATATAAAACTTTTTAAAAAGAGGTGCTTTTTATGAAATATCTTGTACTTCTCTGTGACGGTATGGCTGACTATCCTGTCGAGGAACTCGGAAACAAGACACCTATGGAATGTGCCGAAAAGCCTTTTATGGATAAGCTTGCAAAAAAATCAAAGGTGGGTCTTGTTAAAACTGTTGCTGACGGACTTAAACCGGGCAGTGATGTTGCTAACCTTTCTGTTTTAGGTTATGACCCTATGGTTTGTTACACAGGACGTTCTCCTTTAGAAGCGGGTTCAATAGGCATTGATATGAAGGATACAGACATATCTTTCAGATGTAATCTTGTTACTGTTTCTGACGAAGAAAAGTATGAAGACAAAACTCTCGTTGACTATTGTGCTGACGATATCTCAACAGCTGAGGCAAAAGAACTTATTGAATTTCTTGCTAAAGAATTTGATAACGACGAATTCCGTCTTTACAGCGGGGTAAGTTATCGTCATTGTCTTATCTGGAATAACGGAACATTAGACCTCGGAACACTTACACCTCCTCACGATATAACAGGAAGAAAAGTTACAGAATATGTTCCGACACACGAAAACGCACAGAAACTTTATGATATGATGAAAAAATCATATGACCTCTTGAAAGATCACCCCGTCAACAAGGCGAGAGAAGAAAAGGGTC
>JAGAJQ010000087.1 GCA_017828955.1 Oscillospiraceae bacterium | reverse complement strand
TTTTTTCTTACGTGTAGTTAGTATCGAAAAATGAGAATTTTTAAATATAATGTTGAGAAAATGGCTATTTTCCGTTGTTTAATAGAGATTGTAAAACTAAGCGTTTTGCATTTTTGTTTTTAAAATTTTTTATATAAAATATAATCATACAAATATTATTTTCTTTTAAGGAGGAATAAAAATGCCGTTTATAGATAAAGAAGAAGCATTGAGAATTCCGATTCTTGAGGTTGCTGCTCTGGTAGTAACAGATTTCGGAATGCACAATCATATACTTACAGGACGTTGCTGTAATCATACAGATAACAAGTTCGGTAATTTCTCTTTTGGGAAAGCCGAAAAGCAGAATATATGTTATTGTTTTACCTGCCATCACGGGTTCAATACAATAACATTGGTTCAGGGTTATCTGGGACTTTCTTTTATCGACTCATTAAAGTGGTTGTATGACCATTTTCCTACTTATTTTACAAATACAGCTTCATCTTATACTGCCAAAAAGGATATCGACCCCGGATATAAGGCTTTGGGGTTCAGCAACTATATCAATTATGGAGAAAAACTTATTTCTATTGATGAGGCAATTAATAAGCTTGGAAAAGAAATAATTTCCGAAAAAGCGAAAATGAAACTTACAAAAGCGGAAGCTCTATGGATGTCTCTTTCTCCTACTGAGAAAGAAAAAAGAAGATATGAATACGAAATTCTTGTTAAAGGTATAACCGCAACTGAAAAAAGACTTACAAAATAAAAAAAGAGGCGAAAATCGCCTCTTTTTTTATTATTCAACGGGAGAAAATCTCTGTATATATATTTTTGCGTCATTTTCGGTAATATGATCAGGAGAAATCATATTGTCTCTCATTTCGTTGCAAATTTCCTTATGTGTTACAGGGTCAATCTGTTCCATAATAGTCATAATAGAACGCAGTCTTCTTCCTGTTTCTTCAGTTCTATACTGTCTCTTGGAATAGAGCTTGTAAGTCTGAACAGAGCCGATCACATCAATAAACTTTTGCATTCTTTCCCAATAATTTATTGAAGCAGAGATAAGCTCAAGAGATGTAAGCATTATTTCTAACTTTTCACTTTTTCCTATACACTTTATCCAGTATTCAATTTTGGAGTAATAATTAACTGGCTTACCTGTCATTGAGATTCGGTTATCAATTTCCTCTTGATGGTTTAAATAATATCCGATAAAATTCAGAAATTCGTCAATATAAAATTTTTCTTCTTCTGCATTCAAAGAAGGAAAATTGATTTCCAGTCTTCTGTCAATACCTGAACAATCCCATACATCTTCGTAAGTTGTTTTTATATCAAAATTCATAAAAAATTCTCCTTAATAATTCTTTCTTATATATAGTATAACATTTTATTTTATAAATGTCAATATAAATTTTTACAAATTTTAAAAATGGCTTAATAACGTGGTTTTATTATAAATAGTATACTATATAAATAATGATATAAATATTTTTATTTTTTAAAAATTTGGTTTTAAAATAAAAATGTTATAATAAAATTAAAAATAATTTTGTTTTGGAGATGATTTGTATGAAAAAAAATAAAATTTTAGCAGTTTTAATTTCTTCTGTTTTGCTCTTATCGGCTTGTTCTCCCCCATCAGAAAGTTTATCGAAAAATTATTTTCCCGAGAATGCTATAGAAAATGTGCCTGAACGCATATCCCCTTCTCAGTATGATGTTATTATTACAGAACAGGTTACAGATATTACCGCATCAGTAAATACTCTTCTTATTTCTTACAGAAACGGTAATCAGGATATTTACCTTAAAGACCTTGAGGCGTTAGATGGGATTGTAATGAATGCTATTCAGAAGCTTGCGGGTATGGTTCCTCCTGAAAATCGTGCTGAAAAGAATGAAGAAATGCTTGAAGCCCTTCGTGAATTAAGCACAAAAATTACTGAGGTTCAATTTTCTTTTGAAGAGATTACTGAAGAAAGTGATATAAAATCTTTGATGCAGAACGGCGTAGACACAATATCCACATACGCTTCATATGTATATCAGGCAAAAGCATAAGGAGGACTATATAAATGTACAGAATGTGTGATTTTACTAAAGAATATACTTATTTTATTGACCAGAAGCTTAATATTTGCTTCAGACACGCAAGCGGAAAGGAATACATCTTCCCTACCCTGCTTAAAGATAATATAGAGATTAGTATTCCGCCGGAACAGCAGGAAATCCGCGATTTTATGGAAAAAAAGACGGAAACTTTGCCTGCGGAATGTGTCGATACGTTTCTTCAGCTTATGGATGTAAAATTTTCTTTTTACCTTATCTCTTTAATTGATAAGGCAGCTTACGATATGCTGTTTTATAAGGATATGCTTATTATTAATAGCGATAGAGCCCAGTTTTTTAATGAAAAAATGGTGCCAGTAAAGGAAATTTATAAGCTTTATAATATTGGAAGTAAGGGTTTTGACGGTATTTACGCACAGCTTCTTGAAGACCTTGAGAGTTATATTAACGGAAAGATCAATAATAATATCAATGTTAACTTTGGTATGC
>JAGAJQ010000086.1 GCA_017828955.1 Oscillospiraceae bacterium | reverse complement strand
CACATTCTTTCCATAGCATAGGGTAGTATTCTTTTCCGTAAGGCTCGGAGAAAAATCTTTCCTCATCGAATTTATCCGATTTCATTCTATAACCTATCCAGAAACTCGCATCAACAGGCCCTGTGAGCTTTTTAATGCCCTTTTCTCTCGCAAAATTTTCAGCGAAAGAAAACATTTCCCTTACGGCACGGAGATTATTTTCAGCGTCAAAAAATCCTATATATCCCTCATCTTTTCCGTGATATATAGTTACGGCGCATCTTCCTACTGCCCTGCCGTCTTCATAGCATACAAACGCCGTCAGATCAAAATATCTGATTAAAGTGTGAGTCCCTTTAAGTAACATTTCTTCGTCCGAAATTTTCTGCATAAGTTCGTTTTTCTTATGTATTTTTCGCGGTAAGGATAAAAAATCCTCATATTCATTTTCCGAAACTTTTTTTATCAGAAACATTTTAAAAACTCACTCCTTTCCGCAGATTTTTATAGTTCCCGTATTTCCGTCAAGCTCTATTATGTCGCCGTCTTTTATAAGGTCAGAAGCGTCTTTAGCGCCCACAACCGCAGGGATTTTCAGTTCTCTCGAGATAATCGCGGTATGCGATAAAAGCGACCCCTTTTCGCTGATTATTCCCTTTGAATTTGAGAGAAGAAATACCCAGCCTGGATCCGTCATTTTAGCAACAATTATCTTTCCCTTAGTGTCAGGCGGGTTGCAGGCGTCTTTAACAACAACTGTTTCACCTTTTACAATTCCTGCCGATGATGGTGTTCCCGAAAGATTTTTTTCATTTAAAACCGCCTTTGAAATTCTCTCAACGCATTTTGTTCTCTTGTCAAATTCCTTATCAGAAAAAATAAGTCTTGAAAACGGCGGAAGATTATAAAATCCTTTGTAATCCTCTTTTCGCTTTTCGATTAAACTTATAAATTCATCGGGATTTCCATTAAAAATTTCTTCTTTAGTGAGATAAAAAATATCACGCTTTTCTCTGATTTTTTTATCTTCATAAAAAATCTCTCCCGCTCTTAAAAACATCGAACGCACCATTCCGTAAATTCTCGTTCTGTTAAGTCGAGAAACCTCTCTGTTCATAATTCCGACAGAGGCTTTTTCCGAGAAGAATTTTATTCTTTTTCTGCATTTCTTTATGCTACCCAAAATGTCCTCTGAATTTTTTTCTTCGTCAGAAAGAAGCGATTTTTTCGTGTTTTCAAAAATCCTTTCATCCGAAGAAATATCGCATATTTTCTTTATGAGAAGTAAAGGGTTTTCTCTGAAAGTAACTGTTTCAAGTTTAAGTTCTTCGGGCGAACGATCTCCATAAAGCGAAATGTATTCAAAGAATTTTTCTTTGAACAAAGGGTATTTTTCAAGTTTCAGATTAAGTTCTTCCGCTGTTTCAGAACTGCTTAAATCCGATAACATTTCTCTGTCAGAGTCCGCAAGTTTTATCATCGCCCTTATCGGCTTCATACTTTCTATGTTTGAAATTCCGCTTATAAAATCGTTTGCTTTTTTCTCATAGTCAGAAACGCCCGATTTCTTTACCGCCGACTTTAAAAGACCTGTAAAAATAAAGGCATAAAGGTCGTTTAAAAGTGTTATGTCCCAAACGGATAAAACCTTTTTCGAAACTTCGTTGTAAAGATTTTTTATTCCGTCAATAGTGATGTCAGAAGTAAAATTCTCTCTGAAATATTTTTCTGTCTGCGAAAAATCAGCATTTAATTTATCCATATTTT
>JAGAJQ010000008.1 GCA_017828955.1 Oscillospiraceae bacterium | reverse complement strand
TGTTACTGACTATAAGGGCGGTAAGACTAATGCACTTGGTTTCCTTGTTGGTCAGTGTATGAAGGCATCAAAAGGACAGGCAAATCCTGGAATGATGAGAGATATAGTTATAAAACTTCTTTCAGAATAAAAAACAAAAGCCTTAGAAGATTTTTCTTCTGAGGCTTTAATTGTATTTTGTTATAAAATAAATTGTAAGTGGAAGGAACACAGCGAAAGACAACAAAAGACTTATCGATGAAAGTATAATCCCCCATATAGCGAGTTTTCTTTTTTCGGCATTATGTCTGATTGCTTTTATACCACAAATTATTGAATATATCGGAAGATAAATTTGAAAACAATAGGGAATAACTATGCTTATTATTCCGATAACGAAAGAAGCTACAGAATTTTTAGAACTCAACAATTCCTGTTCTTTTTCATATTCAAGATACATTTGGTGATACCATTCGTCTTCGCCGTTATCATAAATGTCTTTTATAAAAGTTTCAGGCGGATTCGATTCGATTCCGCCTGATTCTTTACTGAAAATAAATTTATCCATTAATTTATTCCATTTCCATTAATGCTTCTTCGGCTTCCATAAGAATATCATTATATTCTTCCTGTGTCATTTCGCCGCTTGAAACTGCCTGGAAAAGTTCTTGAATTGTGTATCCTGAAACTTCTTCGATAGACTTGTTAAGTGTAATGAAAGAAACAAGCATATAAAGACAAGCGAAGAACGAAAGAACATTAAGAACGATACCTGCAATAGCCATTCCTTTTCCGCCAAGTTTGTTAACAAGTGACATAATGCCGAGAATTACACCTAAAAGTGAAATTACAGCAGGAACAAGCATTGTGTAAGTAGATGTCATCACTGCGATTATACTGAAAACACAGCATCCAAGTACAAACATCACAATACCGATTACCATTGAAGCGACAGCAAGACCCTTGCTTTTCTTTTCACCAGTGTTTTCTGGTTCATACTGAACATAGTTGTAATTCTGCTGTTCAGGTGTGCCATAGGGGTTGTTGAAATTGCTATCCATTTTTTTCTCTCCTTTTAATTAAATATTTTATTTAAAAATATTACTCAGAAATAAGGGCAAGTGTATCCCTTGCGATGAGAAGTTCTTCGTTTGTGGGAACAACCCATACTTCAACCTTTGAATTTTCTGTAGAAATCTTCTGGAGTTTTCCACGGATTGTTGAGTTGAGTTCGTTATCAATTTCGATTCCGAAGAAACTCATATCAGCACAAACTTTTTCACGAACATCAGTAGCGTTTTCTCCGATGCCACCTGTGAAAAGAACTGCATCAAGCCCATTCATAGCTGCTGCGTATGAACCGATGTATTTCTTGATCTGATATACAAGCATATCTCCTGCGAGAATTGCTCTTTCGTTTCCTTCTTCTGCAGCCTTAGTAATGTCTCTGTTATCTGAAGAAACACCCGAAATTCCAAGAAAACCTGATTTTTTGTTAAGGTATTCGCTCATTTCTGAAGCTGAAAGACCAAGTTTTTTCTGAACAAATGTTACAGCTGAAGGGTCAACGCAACCTGAACGAGTTCCCATAAGAACGCCATCAAGAGGAGTGAATCCCATAGATGTATCTACTGATTTACCGCCATCAACTGCTGTGATTGAAGAACCGTTACCAAGATGACAAGAAACGATCTTAAGATCCTTAACGTCTTTACCCATAGCTTCTGCAAGCTTCTGTGAAACAAAACGATGTGATGTTCCGTGGAAACCATATTTTCTTACTGCAAAATCCTTGTAACATTCGTAAGGGAGACCGAACATATAAGCCTTAGCGGGCATTGTCTGATGGAATCCTGTATCGAACACAACAACCTGTGGAACAGTTTCGGGAATTACTTTCTTACAAGCCCAGAGAGCGAGTGCGTGAGGATGGTTATGTACAGGAGCAAGTTCCTGAAGGTCGTCGATCTGCTGGATAACTTCATCTGTAACAAGAACTGATTTTGTGAATATTTCGGCACCCTGCACGATACGATGACCTACTGCTGAAATTTCAGACATGCTTTTGATTACAGCAGCATCTCCTGTTGTAAGAACTTCAACTAATTTTTCGAATGCTTCTGTGTGTGTGGGGAAATTACAATCCATATCAACTGTTCTGCCGTCGAATGTCTTGTGTGAAATATGTCCACCGATACCGATTCTGTCTGCGTTACCCTTTGCGATAACTTCTTCGTTTTCCATGTTGAGAAGCTGATATTTAAGTGATGAGCTTCCTGCGTTTACTACGAGAATAATCATAATTTT
>JAGAJQ010000085.1 GCA_017828955.1 Oscillospiraceae bacterium | reverse complement strand
CCCGGATGACTTTTACGATATTCTTCGCATATAGTATCAAGCTTCATTCCTTGTGTTTTTCCTGTGTTGACAAAATCCAATAACTCTCGGATATCATCCTTTTCCCATATATTATAATCTCTCTTTTCACCCATATATTTCCCTCCTTTATATGTTTCCCTTATATATAATTTCTACTTTTATTATACCCTTTTTACATCAAAAGTGTTGAACAAGTGTTATACAAATTATGAAAAAACATCTTAAATTTTAAAATTTTAAAAAATAAAAATCCCCGTATTCGGGGATTTTTTATTTATATTGATGTCGTTGGGATTGTTGGAATTCCGCAATATACCCAATTATTTGTATCTCTTGTTTTTTGTGTGTAAGTATATAAATCTTTGTAGTATACTGTAGAGTCGGAAACATTAGTTATTACACCTGCATCAT
The DNA here is from genome assembly GCA_017828955.1 of Oscillospiraceae bacterium. Classification (GTDB taxonomy): domain Bacteria; phylum Bacillota; class Clostridia; order Oscillospirales; family Ruminococcaceae; genus RGIG4131. Next base: position 4,560 of record JAGAJQ010000085.1, on the reverse strand, counting down.
ACAATTTTTGAACTTGAACATTGTTAATAGTGTTTCCGGTTACATAATATATATCACACATTTCTTCACCAGTAACAGAGACTTCTATGGTTTTCGGAGCAGCATAATATCCTGCTTGTGTATTCTCATAGCCTAAATTAGTGGAAAAAATACTTACTTCTTCATTTGTAAACGGATTTTTATAACAATATCCCCAAGACGCAATGGTGCTAACACCTTGTATCGTTGTCGAATAATAGTGGACTTCTTGTTGAGCCTCTATTTTTTTTGTTACTGTTTGAAGTTCTTGTCTTTTACAAGGTTTTACACAATAAGGTTTAATTCTGTCACGAATATCATCTTCTGTATCATATATTGTTCCAACGGCATAAAATTCATCAAGTGTATTGTATCCTACGAGAACGTGAAGGGTTCCATCAGGGTCAACAGCAATGGTAGAACCATCAACCTTTACGCCTCCAAGAATACTGCTTGTTGCAGGAGGAAGTTCATAAGGATTATTGATCAAATTATCAATTTTATCGCTTAATTCATTTACTGTTGTTTCAAGAGCTGTAAGATTTATCTCCAATTCAGAGACTCTTGCTGTAATTTCATTAAGAGATGTTGTGTGTCCATTAAGGATAGTTTTCAGGTCTGCAACTTCCGCTGACAAAGCTGAAATATCTGACTGAGCTTCGTTATAATTATCAGTAATCAAGGTATTAAGATTACTTACTTCTGCATTAACCTGTGTTTTTATAGACGAAAGTTCAGTATTTGTTGATGTTTTAAAGTTATTAAGAGCCGCTTCTGTGTTATTTCCATCAGTTTCAAGTACATCAAGAAGATTTTCTATGTCTGTAATCGAATTACCTGTTGCAGTCTTATATGCTGCATAATCAGAATTAAGAGTATCAATAGCAGAGCCAAGAGTGTTGATTGCTCCGTCTGTTTCTGATATATACTCCGCATAATCTTCAGAAATAAATTTATTATATGCTTCAGATAAATCACCTAAATCTCCGCTGAGTGTAGTTAAATCTCCTGATACTGTAGACAATTCCGCTTCAAAATCAGTACGAAGTTCGGAGGTCTTATTGGCGATAAGTGTTGATAACGCACTCTTTTCTGAAGCAAGCTTTGCTTCTGTTGCAGCAATATCGTTATTTAAGGTTTGTTCAAGGTTAGAAATTGCAGTGGTTCGTGCTGCTGTTTGAGCAGTGTCCTTGCTGTCAAGTAAGTCAATAACCTCCTGAATATCAGCCTGCGTATCAGAATCAAGGGTGTTGATTACAGCAGTGAGTTCAGACTTCATACTTGCATCAGATGAAGAAATAAGGGCTTCAAGTGCAGCTTTTTCGTTCTCAAGTTTTGTTTCTGTAGCAGAAACTTTTGTGTTCAGAAGTGTCTGTAATTCAGAAATAGCATTATCAAGTGCTTCTGTCTGTGCAGCTTCATTTTCATCAAGCTCATCAAGAACCGCAGTGATTTTTGTCTGTAAATTAGTATCTGTTGTAGAAATAAGTGCTTTAAGCTCTGTTTTCAGTTCGGAATTTGAACTTGTAATCAATGAAGAAAGAGCCGCCTTTTCGGTTGCAATCTTTGCTTCTGTTGCAGTAATATCATCATTTAAAGTCTGTTCCAAGCTTGAAATTGCGGTGTTCAAAGCCGTTGTTTGTGCGGTGTCTTTACTATCAAGTAAATCTATAACCTCTTGAATATCAGCCTGAGTATCTGTATTAAGAGTGTTGATTATTGTTGTAAGTTCTGTCTTTACATCAGCGTCAGAAGATGATATAAGTGCTTCAAGAGCCGATTTCTCGTTTGCCAACTTTATTTCTGTTTCTGATACCTTTGTATTTAATGCTGTTTGTAAATCAGCAACCGCTGTATTAAGAGCTTCTGTCTGGTTTGCATCACTGTCATTAAGTGCGTCCAATACCGCTGAAATTTTACTTTCCAGATCCTTATCTGTTGTGTCAATAAGTGCTGTAAGTTTTGTTTCAAGCTCGGAATTTGAACTGGAAATCAAAGATGAAAGTGCAGCCTTTTCTGCTGCAAGCTTATCCTCTGTAGCAGAAATATCATCACTCAATGTCTTTTCAAGCTTTGTAACAGCGTCATTCAAAGCTGTAGTCTGATTCGCAGAACCTTCATTAAGTAAATCAATAACTCCCTGAATTTCAGCTTGTGTATCAGTGTCGAGAGTGTTTATTACAGCAGTAAGTTCCGATTTCATATCCGCACCGGAAGAAGAAATGAGGGCTTCGAGAGCTGCTTTTTCATTTGCGAGTTTTGTTTCGGAATCCATTACACTATTATTGAGTGCTGTTTGTAAATCCGTAACGGCATTATTCAACGCCTCGGTCTGTGAAGTATTGCTTGCATCAAGTTTGTCAAGAACAGATTTAATCTTTTCTTGTGTTTCGGTATCGGCTGTTGTCATTAACGCTTCCAGTTCTGTTTTTACTTGAGCGGTTTTTGCGTTTACCATTGTTTCAAGAGCGGTTTTATTATCTGCAATTGTGGTTTCCTGTGCCGCAATATCTGTTTCGAGGTCTGTTCTTAATGCGTTGATAGCTGCTTCAAGCTCTTCTGTTTTGGAAGAATCTTCTGTCATACTCAGGATTTTATCAATTTCAGCCTGTGTTTCTGCATCCAAAGTATCAATTACTCCAGTCAATTCAGTTTTTAAGTCCTCTCCGGAAGATGAAATAAGTGCTTCAAGAGCAATTTTTTCATTTTTTAAATTTTCTTCCTGTTCCGAAATACTACTTTCGAGAGTATACATAATATCTGCCTGAAGCTGATCTGTTGTGGATTTAATCAGAGCGGCAAGAGCTTTTTCTTGCTCTGCAATCTGGGCATCCTGTTCAGCGATTGTACTGTCAAGAGATGCAATTGTATCATTTACTTGTTTCGTAAGTTCATTAATGTCGCCCGCAGCAGTATTTTTAAGCAGTTCGCTTAATTCTTCAAGGGCTTTTTGTGTTTCTTCGTCAAGATTTTTCATATCCTTCTGAAGAACCGTAATATATGCTCTTAACTGGTCTGCATCCGTGCCGCTCAAGGAAATTTGTTCAAGCTGTGTACGGATTTCCTTGATTTCTTCATACTGTTCTTTTGTTATAGTGGTTTCAAGCGTTTTTTGAACAGTTTCGAGCTGACGGATATATTCATAAAGATAATCCTGCTGCATAGCAAGATCGTCAATATCCTTCAGATTCGACGAAGAAATGATTTCATCAAGTAAATCAAGCTGTTCCTGCTGCTTTTCAAGTTCTTCCGAAATAATTGCATTGATATCGCTTGCACTTTCGGAATTTTCAACCGCCTGACCGGTTAAATCACGCAGATATGCAGTTTGTTCCTGCAAGTCACGCTGCTGTTCAATAATATTCTGATATTCCGTTCTCAATGCGGTAAGTACATCTTCATACTTTTCGGAATCTGTATTTTTTACAGTTTCATACAAAGACTCAAGAGCACTGATTTTAGTGTTAAGTCTGTCAAATTCTTCCGAACAATCATTTACATAGTTATTAACGTATGTATCAAGAGAATTTATTACTTCCTGAAATTCTGGAGAATCAATAATATCAGAAACCTGTTCAAAATATACTCTTTTATTAACCAAAACCTTTTCAAGCTCAGTATATTTTTCAGAAAGTTCCTTAATTACAGTCTCCTGAGAAGAAATAATCTCTTTTAAGGCTTCAATAGTTTTTTCGGTATTAAAATTATTTGTTTCAGCATAAGTATACTGATTGATAGAGTCAACAAAGGTCTTGTCCATCAATATAGAAATTCTCTGAGCAAGCTCTGCCTGTGTTTCAGGGTCAAGATGAATAAGAATTTCCTTCAACTCTTTGGAAATTTCAGACTGATAAATAATCAGCTTTTCCATTTCGGAAAGAAGCTGTTCCTTGTATTCAGCTACATCAGCATTTTCTTCTACAGTAAGGCTTGCGGAACAATTGTCGAGTTCTTTGGAAATATACTGCATTCTTGAATCTACGGCTTCACCAAAAACCTCAATAGTTTCAACAGTTCGCTCAGAAATAACGTATTCTTCGCCGTCTTTAATAAAAGTGTTCGAATATAAATTATCAACTATTTCAGCAGTCTGATAATCATACGCCTTTGGGGCCATAATAGCCTCAATTGTGTCTGTAGACGGGAAATATGCGTAATACATTTCCCCTACTTTATATACAGTAAGTCTTCCGTTTAAAGCGTCTGTGTCTATCTGCTTCAAGTCTTCAAAAGAAACCAGAGTAATAATGTTGGCTGTTTCAGTCTGCGGAGCTATTGTGTCCTTCTTGCATCCTGACAATGTGATGGAACAAGTAAGAAGCAAAGCCATTGCAAAACTGATGATTTTTTTACTTCTTTTCATAAAAACACCGTCCCTTTTTCTTGTAAAATGTTCAATCGGGGGCTATTTTTGCCCATTAGCTTTAATATATATGTTTTTTCTGAAAAACAAAAATACATATATATTATGATTTTTAGTTTTTTAAAAAAATAAAAAAACAGGCGTTAATTTTCGCCTGTTTTGTATTGTATTATAAAGGT
>JAGAJQ010000084.1 GCA_017828955.1 Oscillospiraceae bacterium | reverse complement strand
TTATAAAATTATAAGAAAATTATAAGATAATTTCTAATAAATTTCGTATAAAATTCGCAGAAAGTCCTCTTTTGAGGGCTTTTTGTCTTTATAAATCATTTCTATCTGACCCTATATACATATCAAGAATGCAGGAACCATCATCAAAAATATTTTTTATGACGTAATATACATCCGTAAGTATGGATTTATTCTGTTTTATCGCGTAATTTTCAAATTTTCTGCCCGCTTCAACAATTTCTTCGGGTTTTCCGTTGAATTTTGAAAAAACAGAATTTTCAATTTTAAAAATCGGCTTATATACATAGTGACAGGTATTTTCAAATGTTTTGTCAACAGGAATAAGAACCTCTATTCCCAATATTTTATAATTTTTAGCCTCAGCAATTTCGAAAATCCTGAAAAATATATTGCCTTTTATCTCTAAATTTAAGGCGTCAATGTTGCTTTTTATGTATTCAACGAGAGAAAGAATAGATTTTTCTTCAACCCTTGTTATGTGCGACAGCACGTTTTCGTGCCAAAAGTCGATATTTTCAATAAAATACATTTTTCTCAACTCCTTTTTTATATCTTATATAATCTTGAGGAAAAAAATAAAGAAAAATCAGATAAAAAGGGTGTTTTTTAGAATGAAATACGTTTTTTGATTTTTAAAAAATGAAGCTATAATAACAATACCATATTTTATTTTTTTATATTTTAAGGAGGAATTCATTTATGAATATGCACACAACAATCAAATTTGCGAAAGTAAGACCAGATGCAATTATTCCTACAAAGAGATTGGAAGATGCCGGTTATGACATCTACCCAAATTTTGAGGAGGATTATATTTTAATTCTCCCACACCAAACCAAAATGATACCAACAGGTATTGCTTGTGCTTGTGATGCCGATTACTGCTTTATTCTCAAGGAACGTGGCAGTACAGGTACAAAAGGCATTGCTCAGAGATGTGGAGTAATTGACAGCGGGTATCGTAATGAGATTTTTGTTCCGATTACCAATACCACTGATGATTCTTTGTATATTTGCAAAGAAGATAAGGTGAAACCATTTATGAATGATGGTCTTGTTGGCGGAACAAAATTATATCCATATGAAAAAGCTATTGCTCAAATGCTTCTTGTTCCGGTTCCAACAACAGATGTTGAGGAATGTACATATGAAGAACTTAAAGCAATTCCATCCGTAAGGGGACAGGGTGCTTTGGGAAGCAGTGGTAAGTAAAAAGAAAGGAAAAATAGTATGAACTTTGAAAACAAGAATATTATTTTAGCTGTAGCAGAAAAAGCAACTCTCACAGCTGCTCTTTCTAACGTTATTGAAAATATAGATGTTTTAGATAAGATTAACCCAAATCCTATCAATAATAGTTATGAAGTCAATCTCTTTGGCGGTCAGTATGACGCTTGTATCTTTGCTCTTCAGGAGACGGATACAGAGATTGCTCATAATCTCGTTGAGAAAATCCGTAAGGCTCCAAATGTAAGCACGAAATATGATTAAAACAAATAAAACTCCCTTCGGGGAGTTTTTGTTTTTTAAAAAATAAAAATTATAATATCAATACAAAAAATTTATTTTTTGAAAAATAAGGAGGAAATTTAATATGGAAAACAAGACTTTAAGAGTAAAGGTAAACGGCGGTTATCTTGTAGCAGCCGAAAGTTCTACTGAGCCGGGTATCTACGTTTATTTCGAAACGGATGATGGCAATGAGCTTGACCTCGTTCTTGCTCAGGTTCCGAGTGATTCACAGAATATCAAGGTATACAATTGGAATGACCCGTATTCTGAGGAATATACTCAGGAAACCCACATCAGACACAAGGATGTTGTACAGGCTTTTGCAGAATAACCGAAAGGAGATAAGATATGAAAAACAGTGGAATTATTTTGAGAGTTGATTACGAACCCTTTACAACAAATATTAGCCGTATATGTTGTTTTTGCAAGGATTGCGACCCCGATGCAGGCGGTGGTAAAGGCGGTTATCTGCCTTCAATGCGGAGAAATGACGAATACGAAGAGGGAAACTATCAGACCGTAAATAAATATTGCTCTACTTGCGGCAAAGAAATTGACTATACTAACGTTACAATTGTAGACAAGTATGGAAGAAGTAAAAATCGCAAGGGTAAAATGCATCGTGAAAATATTTAAAAAGGAGAAAAATTATGGCAAATTGGTGTTTTACAACTATGTGTTTCCACGGAAACGCAGAGGAACTTACGGACCTTTATAATAAAATCCACGAATGGACGAAGATGAATGAGGAGAATTCGGAACGAAAAGACCGTTGGCTTGGAAATATTATTCAAGGAGCGGGTCTCAATGATGATCTTTATCGCTGTAGAGGATTTGTTGATTGTATTTACGATCTCGAGATTACTGACCCTTCTGACGATATGGGAGCAGTGTTCTATATGTCTTCTGAAACAGCTTGGGGTCCGCTATGCTCCTTCTGGCCTGATGTAATTGAAAAAATGGGTTACAAGACTATCGGTTTTTCATACATTGCCGAAGAATCAAATATGGGCGTGTTTGTTATCTATGATAACTATGGCGATTTTTCGATAGTGCACGACATTGACATCTGGGTTGAAGGTGAGGATAAAAACAATCCTATTCTTATGGAACTTTCTGAAAATCACGAATTCGAATCTGATGAAGATATCAAGGCGATTCTTCAAAAACTCCTGAAAACTGATGAAGACGATCTGAACACCCTGATTTATCAGGCAGAAAACTATGATTTCGAGGACGAAGATTCCTTCTTGTCGGTACATACCTACACAAGAGTGGATGAGCCGTAATATCATCAAGGGTAAGGTCGGGTAACCTCAAGTGCAAACTTTTCTATAAGCTTTTATTTTTTAAAAGCTTATAGGATTTTTTGTAAATGACCTTACCTGAGGTTACCCCCACACATACCTGAAGAGTAATTTTTAAAAATTTAAAAAAGGAGATAAAGAATTATGGAAAACACAAATTTTATCACAATGGTTGAAGAGGCTATATCAACAAAGGCTGAATATCAGGCAGCTATTGTTGCTTGTTTTGAAACAGAAAACGGCAAAGAGGTTGTTTCTATTCCAGAATGGATGGAAGACCTCAAGCCCAATGCTTGGAAAGATGCGTTATATGACCTTTTCCCAACAATGGGCAAGCTTTTGTGGGTAGGAAACGAGCCGTTCGAAGCCGAAGAATAAAAAAGCAAAAGGAGAAAAAACTATGTTTGATATTGAAAGATATAAAAAGAGCTTTTCCACACATAAAACAGAGCTTATTCAGGATACTGACCGCTATCTGATTATCGATTGGAGAAGGGAAGACGGCAGCGGCGATTATTATGTCAACTATATTGTTGATAAAAAGAGAGGCAGCCTCATTGTCAGCGGCGACCTCGGCGACTCAATCGCTACTTGGTACAATCCTGTAAACCCTGCCAATCTTGCAAACTATATCAAGGATATCGATTATTATATCAGCAAGATGCAGTGTGCGTCTGATAAATATATATTCGATAAGAATAATATTTTTGACGACATCAAAAAACATCTTGATATAGACATTGATGACCTCGATTTTTATCTTTGTAATGAATAATCTGACGAAGAAGAATTTTGGGAAGATATAGCAAGTGAAGTTGAGGATAGCGAGTATAGCGATACTTACTTTATGCCTACCGGTGATTTAATCGATAAAATTGAAATGTTTGATTCAAATTATGTCGAATGGTTGTATTTCTGCGGCAGAAGAACTCATCCACGAGTTTATCTTTGGGCAACAGGCTTCATTATGGCTTGCGAACAGCTTAAAATTTGAAATAAAACGAGGTAACAATTATGAATAAAAATGAATTTAACATTGGAGAATATGTTGTTTTAGATTCGAATACATTCGGGAAAATAACAAAACTACAACAGGACTCAGAAACAGGACACACTACGGTATATGTTAAAACATTAGGACCGCAGTATGTATGCAGCGTATCACAATTGAAAAAGGTTGATATGGACAAATTTAAGTCTTTGCTACCCTTATGCACAAAATAAAATTCAAGTTTTTAAAAATATGGAGGTACATATGAAACGTGTGAACTCGAACCTGATGTCCTGAAAATGATTATTTCGCATTACGAAACGGAATTGCAGGAACTAAATGAAGAGTTGAAGAAAATTTAAAATTTAAAAAAGCTGAAGATTATCTTCAGCTTTTTGTTTTTTAAAAAAATAAAAATATAGTTAAGCACAGAATTTTATTTTTTAAAATGCGGAACTGTTCATTCTGACGAGGAAATAAGACGTGTAAAAGCGTTGCTTCACGCAGAAAATTAACGAAAGGGGAGTCTATATGGCTCCTTTTTCAATTTTTTAAATTTTAAAAATTGGAGGTTTTTTATGGATAACAATAAAGAACGTGCTATAAATAATGCTATTGCTTCTATAGAAATGGAGGGCTTTGTCATAACTGATGAGCAGCGTGAACTTGTTAAAAGGGTTGTATACAAAGAAATTTCCTACAAAGAAGCACTCGAATCGATAAAAAATAAGTACAAGCAGGAAAATTAGGTGTATTTAAAAGCAAAAGGAGTCGAAATCGACTCCTTTTTTAATTTTTTAGGGATTGGCACGTTAATAATAAATAAATACTATATTCTTGTGGTGCATATTCTTGTATTTAAGCTAATTTTTCTTGCTGACAAAAAGGGAAAAATTGCATTTATACAAATAGTATAAAACGGCAAAAATATTATTCGCGGTGTGTTTTTTGCGAGCAAAAAATAGTTAAGCTCAAAAACGGTAGTCTTGAAGAAATTGCGAGCAACAAAACACTTTTCTTTAAAGAAAAAGAACGTAAATTTTATAACCTACTGCTTAACGGCGCTCAGAGCTGCGTGGATGAAAACCAAAAATCTCGAAAAAATTTCCCTCTTCTTTTTCTTTTCTTACGTGTAGTTAGTATCGAAAAATGAGAATTTTTCTTTTAAATGTGGAGAAAATGGCTATTCTACGTCGTTTGCGGAATCTGAAAATGCGGTAAAAAAGAGAAATCCACCCCGATTGGAGTGGATTTTCAAATTTAGAAGAATTTCTTTTTTATGGTTGCAGTGGCGTTTTTATTGCCTCGACCTTTATCCCCTAATGTTTTTGCAATAACTACACAATAACGGGGATCATTTGCCAGTTGAAATTTATAATGATTATTTTCGGCGGATAAATATATATCTGCTTTTCTCAGGTCGGTTTTATCCTGTGCGTTTAATTTTGGGTCCTTTAAAACTCTCTCAAGAACTCTGGCTCTTTCCTTCAGATTTCCTGAAGATTTATTTCTTTTTAAGATAGATTCGAGGACATCCCTGCGGCGAGAGCTCTTTTCAATGTTTTTATCCAGTACGTCAGTCAGAATATCAACAAGAATATCAAGTTGTTCACTCTGATACAGGTCTGTTTCTTCGCCATAGTACAACAGAGGAACATTATTGTTGTCAAGCATTTCGTTCAACTTCTTTGAATATGCATCAGTCTGTTCTTGTAATGACATACTTGTGTATTTATAATCGTTGATTTCAGCTTGCAGACGTTTATTTTCTTCTAACAGGCGATCACGTTCTTTTTCCAAAGCGTCACACATTTCGAATACCTTGTTTATATCTTCAGCGTGTCTTATACATAATTTTTTGTTTTCTGTTTCGTTTTCAATCTTGATACGTTGTTTTTCGTATTGTAAAACGCTCTGAGCAATGTAATGATACTGATATTTTTCGTCAATTTTAAATCGAATATTCTGCCTTAAAATTTCTTCTCTGATCTCTGTTTCTAAATCGCCTATATTTTTTATTTCATTTAAAGGAAGTCTTTTTGCATATCCGTCAGTAAAATAAATCTGAATTTCTCCAAAGGATGGCTTTGTGTCAATAATTTGTCCGGTTAGTTTTTTTGAAATTGTGGGGCTTTTTTCTGCCCAAACGTGAGCAATTCCCGCTAATATGTCGGCTAATTCTTCTATATCAGCATTATATGTACCTTCTGCATTTTTAGTGACGTAAACGACAGGTAGTGTATATTTACAAGGCTGTTCGTATAGACTTGAAACCCTTCTTGTATCTTTGTTATAAAGAT
>JAGAJQ010000083.1 GCA_017828955.1 Oscillospiraceae bacterium | reverse complement strand
GACTTTTTTCTTTTCGATAACCTGCATCATAACAACAAAGTCATCAGACATATTTCCGTAGTAGATTTCGTCCTTTTTTCTTACAAGCGGAAAACCCTTGTATGAGAAAATTTCCTTGTTTGTATCAGACATTTGTAATCCTCCTTATTTTTTAAAATTTTACCATGTCATAACGAGTTCTTCGCCGTTATCAAGATTCTTGATATTCTTTTCGAGAACTTCGATATATGATGTTCTGCAGTAGTAAGAAACCTTGCCGTTATATGTTACAACAGATTCCTTATTTCCTACATCATAGAATTCGAGTGTTTCTGTTCCGTTTCCTTCGGATTTTACTGTTATAGTAGCATAAGGTGTAAGTCCGCCTATTACTGTATCATCTGTTACTATTCTTTCAAATCTGAATTTGAAGAGATATTCAAAAAGACTTCTGAAATCTGAAACGGGCATATCCTCGCCGTTTCTTGTAGCCTTGAATTCCTCAGAAGAAACCTTACCCGATTTCTTTATTGTTTCGTTTACATTTCTTGTCTTTATGGTGATATCGGTTGTTGTATCCGCAACTGCCTTATAGACATAGCTTACTGCGATATCGCCGACATCAATCTTTATCCAGGGAAGAACATCTGAACTTACCGAATAGATGATATCTTCTTTTCCCTCAACCATAACTAAATAGCTTTCTGTTCCGTTTGCTGAAACCGCCTTGTTTCCGACAAAAATCTTTTCCTTGCCTGCGTCGCTGTTCATAGTGATTGTAGCGAATGGTTCTTTAAGACCTGCTGTTTCAAGGTCAGATTCCGAAACGGGATAACGCACTGCCGATATAGCAGAAATTCCGTAAAGACCATTGGGAAGGATATATTTTATTGTTTCTGTGAGTTTAAGGTCAACGGGAGAAGTGAGAACAAATGCCTCTTCCTCGTCATAAGCCATTGTTATTGTATAGGGGAAATCGCTTCTTTCAATAATCATCTCTCTTACAATGGGGAGTTTGCCTTCGCTGTCTCTATCGGGAACTTTTGTAACAATAGGGCTTAAAAGGTTTTCCTTTGAAATTCCCATAAAAACTGTAAGGGGTGATTTTGAAACGGCATGGACTGTCTTTTCGCCCTCAAAACAGAAATAGAGTGCTTCATATTCAGAAAGGGGAATGTCGTTTCCTAAAAGGAGAGTTTTCTTATCTCCGTTTTTGAATGTTACTTCTATCTTTGTCTGTGGGTTTTTAAGGCCATACTTTGAAAGGTCGGAAGCGTTTTCTTCTATTACCTGCTGTGAAACAAGGCTTGACGCTCTTTCAGCGAGCACTGTGAGATAAGCGGTATAGAGTTCTTCTCCTTCAAGACCCTTTACAGAAAGACCAGAGGATGTTCTTTCTATTTCATATGTTCCCTTTTCGTTTTTAACCTTTAAAGATACAACGGTATCGGGTGATTTTTCATAGAGAAGTTTTGAGGTCATAACCTCTGCTGTTGTGGTTGTTGCGGGATTGCCACTGTCATCCTTAGGCTCTGTTAAGAAAAGAACTATTAAAAGTCCTGTAAGAACAACTATAACGGCAACAATGCCTATCAGCATCTTTTTTGTATTAGCACCCATTATTTATGTCTCCTTCTGAT
>JAGAJQ010000082.1 GCA_017828955.1 Oscillospiraceae bacterium | reverse complement strand
GTTCTGAGGATAAGCGTCCTTATTATAAGCGTGAACAGTAAGTTCAGCTATGTAATCGAGTTTTTCATCTGCTTCTTTAACAGCAACAAAACTCATTACAGACGCAGCTGCAGACGGTGCAGAAGTTATCTTCGGTGCTTCATTCAAGGAAGAATTCCACGATGAAATGTTCATCACAGTAGTAGCAGCGGGATTTGATGCTCCCGATGTTATCAAGATTGACAATCCTCTCCTCAACTCAGCAGGCGGCGTTTCAACTGCAGATCTTACACACACAGATGAAATGTTTGACATCTTCAAGATACTTGATAACAAGTAAATAAGTATTTATTGCACAAGTTGCATAAAAACGAGCGTAGATTTTCTCTACGCTCGTTTGCACCTTTACTTGAAATATCGAAAATAATGTGATATAATCATTGTGTAACAGTATAGCCATAAGGCTATAACAATTTGTTTAAAAATGCTGATTTGCACTTTTTAACTTAATATTCTATATATTTTCAGGAGGTACATTATGGAAAATTCCGGTTTCTTAAAAACGGTAAACTTTGGTGGATTCGATAAGAAGGACGTACTTGCATACGTTGACAGTCTCAACACCAAAATCTATTCTCTTGAAGCAGAACTTCAGGAAGCAAAGGCAAATGGTGGTTCGGGAAGCAACAATGCTGAACTCGATGCTCTTCTCGCTAAGGAAAGAGCAGCATCAAGCGAATTCAAGGCTAAAGTTGATACACTTAACCTCACAATCCAGAGCAACGAAGAAGTAATCAAGGCTAAGGATGAAGAAATCGCTAAGCTCAAGGCTGAAATTGATGAACTCAACGATAAGCTCGCTAACGCTCCTAAGGATAACTTTGAAGCAAGTGCAGCAGATATTTCAAACGTATTTATTGAAGCTCAGAAGTCTGCAAATGCAGTAGTTGCACAGGCAAGAGAAAACGCTAAGAAGATGGAAGCTGACTCAAAGGCTCTCGCAGAAGAAGTTATCAATGACGCTAATACTAAGGCTGCAAGAATTATCTATGATGCAGAACGCGAAAGTGAAGGCGTTAAGGCTATCGCTAACCAGACAAAGGCTCAGGTTAAGGGTGATATCGATCGTCTTCTTGAAAACTTCAATAACCTCAATGCAACAATCGCTAACTTCACAAAGGAAAGCACAACAGCTATCGAAGCTGCAAAGGCTACTATCGACGATGCTCAGAAGAACATCGCAGCAGGCACATTTACTTCAGCAGTAAAGTCATACTCATCAGTTCCTAAGGAAGCTCCCGCTAAGGAACCTCCAAAGAAGGCTTCAGTAAACCTTGGTGATCTTGGTGATCTTCTTAACGCAGTAGAAGCTGAGGCTAAGAAGGAAGGCTAATTGATGTCAACCTATAAAATTGCGGTTTCACAACTTTGTGATTATACCGAAAAGCTCAGAATAGGCGATAAAGTCCTTCTCAGCGGTGAAATTTTTACCGCAAGAGATGCTGCACATAAGCGTTTCTTCTCGCTTATTGACGAAGGAAAACCTCTTCCTGTTGAGATAAAAGGTTCGGTTGTTTATTACGCAGGTCCTACTCCTGCCCCTGAGGGAAAGGCGATAGGTTCTTGCGGACCGACAACATCAGGCAGAATGGATAAATTTGCTCCGAAACTTCTCGATATGGGACTTGTGGCTATGATAGGGAAAGGCGAACGCTCAGAAGAAGTGCGAAATGCTGTTGTCAGAAATAAAGCGGTTTATTTCTGTGCGATAGGCGGTGCAGGGGCTTTGGCTGCTGATTGTATAAAATCCTGTGAGGTTATCGCTTTTGATGATCTTGGTTGTGAATCTGTAAAAAAACTGACAATATGCGATTTTCCGCTTGTTGTCGCTAATGATTGCTACGGTGGAGATATATTTTCCGACGGCAGAAAAAAATATTGCGAATAATTTATTTGATACAGCCTTTGCAATATTGCATAGGCTGTATTTGTCTATTAAATTGTTTTTGGTGTAATTGGATATATTTGGCGAGCGTTTTTTGTCCAAAATAGAAATTATTTTTAATAAATCTTGACAAATTTATGTACAACTGATAAGATAGAGAATGTGAAGATATGTTTTCAGTATCATTAAGGGGTGTGTTATGCAGCGTAATTCCGCAGAAGGAGATAGATTTTCATCAATGACGGATGAACAGCTTGTCGCCCTTTGTCAAGGTGGAGAAGATTTGATCCCTGTTATAGTTTCAAGATATGCTTATGTTGTAAAATCGAAGGCATCTTCTATGCGCGTTGATTTTACAGAACGTGAGGATATGATGCAGGAAGGTTTTTTAGGACTTATAAGTGCTATCAGAGCGTTTAATCCCGAAAAGAACGTTTCTTTTTCAACTTATGCAAACAGATGTATTTTTAACAAAATGGTGTCTGCCCTGCCTAAGAGGGAAAATGAAGTCTTCGATGAACAGTCTGATGACGAACCCGATAACAATACTCCCGAGAGTATCTTTTTCTCAAAACTCCTTTCAGAAGAAGTTTCAAGGATAATGAAAGAAAATTTCTCTGATAAAGAAAGAAAAGTTTTTAAGTTTTTCCTTAAAGGCGAGTCGTATGAAAGCATAGCAAAAACTATGGGGGTATCCCCAAAAGCAGTTGATAACGCACTTCAGAGAGTCAGAAAAAAACTCCGTCTTGCGTTTCACAGCGGAAGTTTATAAAAAAACAAACAGCCTTGGCTGTTTTATATGGCCTAATAGCTTAATTGCAGAGCGTTGTTGTTTTTTTACATCAAAGGTGTCGGTGCAAGTCCGTCTGAGGCAAAAAATATTTTAAGTGAGGGAAACACTATGTACGAAGACAAGACACTTGTATGCAAAGAATGTGGCAACGAATTTGTGTTCACAGCAGGCGAACAGGAATTTTATGCTGAAAAAGGCTTTGTAAACGAACCCCAGAGATGTAAGGCTTGCCGTGATGCAAGAAAGAACGCAGCTAAGGGCGAAAGAGAAATGTTCACAGCAACTTGTGCTGCTTGTGGCGCAGAAGCTAAGGTTCCTTTCAGACCCCGTGAAGACAGACCTGTATACTGCAGCGAATGTTTTGCTAAGCAGAAAGAACAGGGTTAATTTTCTGAATTCAAAGTATCCCGTGTCATATGATGCGGGATATTTTTTTGCTTGCATAAATACATATATTGTGGTATAATATCCTTGTTGAAATTTTTGATCGGAGGAATATTTAAAATGGCACAGATAACAAAAGATTCAATCATAGGCGATGTTCTCGATATGAATACAGACACAGCTCCTTTCTTTCTTGAAATGGGTATGCATTGTCTCGGTTGCCCCTCAGCAAGAGGCGAATCAATAGCACAGGCTTGTGAAGTACACGGCGTAAACGCTGATGAACTTGTTGCTAAAATCAACGCATTTTTAGCTGATAAGTAAAAAAAGTCTTAAAGGGCGTCTCCTTTAGGGGAGTGCGCCCTTATTCTGTATTTTTGGGGGATTTTTATGCTTGACGAAAGATTGTCTCTTTGTGCAAGATTTGTAACAGAGGGCGGAAAAGTCTGCGATGTCGGAACAGACCACGCTTATCTTGTTGCTCATCTTCTTTCGAGCGGAAAATCTGTTTCCGCAATAGCTTGTGATATAGCAGACGGTCCGCTTTTATCCGCAAGAACAACTATCGAAAAAAATAATCTTTGCGATAAAGCAGAAGTTATAAAATCAGACGGGCTCGATAATATCTCTCCCGAGGGAATAACCGATGTCGTTATAGCAGGAATGGGAGGAGAACTGATATCAGATATAGTGCTTAGAACTGAGTGGCTTAAAAATGACGTAAATCTTGTTTTACAACCTATGACAAAGCCCGAAATCCTGCGTGAATCGTTGATAAAAAACGGTTATGAAATTATAAAAGAAGAATGTGCCTCAGATAAAAATCACGCCTATACGGTTATCTGTTTTAAATATAAAGGAATTCATAAAGAAAATGTTTCTCTGAAAGAAAAATGGCTGGGTAAAATCTGTGATAATAAAAATCCTCACAACATAGCTTATGCCGAACTTTTTCTCTCGAAAGAGAATAAAATCATAAACGGAATGAAACAATCAGACGATACAAAATACATAGAAGAACACGAAAAAATTGCAAAAGTTTTTGAAGATTTTTTGAAAGGAAGATAATTATGACAACAGTAGGTAAAATCTACGATATTTTAGATAAATCAGCACCCTTCAAAAGAGCTGATAAATACGATAATTCGGGAATTCTTGTAGGGGATAGGGAAGATACTGTTTCAAAAGTTCTCATAGCTCTCGATATAACAAATGACGTTATTGAAGAAGCGAAAGAAAAAGGTGCTGATCTTATAATTTCTCATCACCCCGTTTTCAATTTCAGATATGAAGAATTCGGAAATATCAATGATAAAACACCTATCTACAATCTTGCAAAATACGGCATTTCCGCTATCTGTACACATACCTGCCTTGATGTTGCAGAAGGTGGAATAAACGATATTATTTTTGATATGTTAAAAGAGCCTTTCTCGCTGAAAGATAACCCCGAAATTCTCGAAGTTGTCGGTGAAGATTACGGCTATGGAAAAATATGCGTTTCGGAAAAGGAATTTACTCCTAAAGAAACCGCAGAAATGCTCAAAAAAATCTTTGGTTGTACGGTTGTGAAATACTGTTCGGGAAAAGATACGATAAAGAAAATCGCATATTGTTCAGGCGGAGGAGGGTCGCTTCTTACTCTTGCCTACGAAAAGGGTGCAGACGCTTATATTTGCGGCGATGTAAAGCACGACCGCTGGATAGCGGCAAAAAATCTCGGTATTTCTCTTTTTGATTGCGGACATTATCATACCGAAGTTATAATGGTTGATTATCTTGTAAAACTTCTTTCGTCAGAAATTTCTGATACAGAGTTTTTACCTGCCGAAAAGGGAATGGATATCGTAGAATACGAATTTTGATTTTATGGAGGATTTATGGCACTCGACGGAGCATTTTTATATGCTGTAAAACAAGAACTTTCTTCTCTTATAGGTGGAAGAATAGATAAAATATATCAGCCTTCGAGAGATGAAATAATCATCGCGATAAGGTCTGAAGGAAGCACCAGAAAAGTGCTTTTCTCATCGGGAGCTAATTGTGCGAGAGTACACCTTACCGAAACTGCTCCCGAAAATCCCAAAACACCGCCTATGTTCTGCATGCTTATGCGAAAGCATTTAGGCGGGGGAAAACTTCTTTCTATCCGTCAGGACGGTCTTGAAAGAATACTTTATTTTGATTTTGAATGTATGAACGAAATAGGAGATATGGTTGAAGTAACAGTTGCCATAGAAATTATGGGAAGATGTTCAAATATCATTCTTATTTCGGGCGAGGGAAGGGTTATAGACGCTATAAGAAGAGTAGACGCTGAAATGTCAAGAGAGAGAATGGTTCTTCCGGGGATGACATATACACTCCCGCCGAAACCCGAAAAGATTTCTTTTCTTTATTCTGAAAAAGAAGAAATCAGAGAAAAACTCTTTTCTCTTCATAATAATGACCTTTCAAAATGCCTCGTTTCTACCTTTGAAGGAATATCTCCACTGTTCGCGAGAGAGTGTGTTGACAGGGCATCGGGGAGAGATATGACTCTTGAAGATCTCGACGAGAATACATTCGATAAACTCTGTGATTATATTTTTTCTGAAAGAGAAAAACTCTTGTCGGGGAAATGCAGTTTTACTGTTCTTACCGATGAAAATAATAATTTGAAAGATTTCTGTTTTACAGATATAAAACAATACGGCGATCTTATGACATCAAAAACTTTCTCTACAGCAGGAGAAACACTTGATAAATTCTATTCTGAAAGAGATAATTCAAATCGCCTCAAACAACGTTCTGCGGATATGATAAAATTCCTTTCCAATACTTCGGAAAGAATTTCACGAAAACTCGCTTTGCAGAAAGAAGAACTTGAAGATTGCAATCGTAAAGAAGAACTGAAACTCAAAGGTGACCTTATCAACGCTAATATCTGGCGTCTTGAAAAGGGACAGAAAAAGGCTGTTCTCGAAAACTATTACGACGAAAACAAAGAAATCGAAATTGCTCTTGACGAACGCCTTTCACCCTCTCAGAACGCACAGAAATACTACTCTGAATATAGAAAATCTGTCAATGCGGAAATCAAACTTACAGAGCTTATCGAAAAGGGAGAAAAGGAACTTATCTACATAGATAGCGTTCTTGATTCTCTTATGCGTTCAACAACCGAAAATGAAGTTCTTCTTCTTCGTCAGGAACTTGCCGAACAAGGCTATTTAAGACTTAAAGGAGGAAAACAGAAACCACCTAAGGAACTTCCGCCTATGGAATTTATATCATCAGACGGTTTTAAAATTCTTGTCGGAAGAAATAATAAACAGAATGACAAACTTACTTTAAAAACCGCTGAAAAAACTGATATATGGCTTCATACAAAAGATATCCCCGGTTCACACGTTATCATCTGCACAGAGGGGAATAAAGTCACAGATGAAACAATAACCGAAGCGGCTATCCTTGCGGCATATCACAGCAAGGGTAAAAATTCCGCACAGGTTCCCGTTGATTATGTCGAAGTAAAATTTGTAAAGAAGCCCGCAGGTTCAAAACCGGGTATGGTTATATTTACAAACAACAGAACACTTTATGTCAAACCCGATGAAGAAATTGTCGGAAAACTTAAAAGGGGTAATGAGAAATGAGAAAAATGCTTGTTAAACGTTCGCTTGCAATAATTATACTTTGTTCAGTAATTGCAGTTATTACATTTTTGGCTATATGCTTCGGTCAATCCGATGTATCAAACTATCTTTTCTTTGCAAAGTCCTATGAAAAAATGGAAACTTACGAAAGAGAAGAAAAAGTCCTTGATTTTAATGTGGATTTTTATTCTGATGACCTTATAAAACTCTCTTTTTACAGTGTTCTTGACTGGTGCGCCGAAAGTGATGAAGGAAGATATTATGTTGTTCCTTACGGCGAAGAAAATTATGCTATTATCTATGTCGCTTCAAAATATGTTTATGAATTTGAAGAGGCAGCCGACGCTATGTATGAATATCTTATGGACGAAACAGGATCGGCGGCTTATCCATATTTCAAACAGGGTGTAAACGCAAGAGTGGCTATGTATCCTCTTGAAGATGATATCATTGCGTATTACGGAGAGATGATGACGGCTTTCGGAATAGAAAATTATATGGAATATACCGAGCCATATCTCTTCTACTATCAGCCGCCTTCGGAATGGGATAATCCTCATATATCACTTATAATCGCTTCTGTTATCGGCGGAATAATTCTTATTATCGGTCTTGTAGTAGGACTTTCTGTTCCCTCAAGATTTTTCAAGAAGATGAAAGAAAAGGGTATACCCGAAGAAGAACTTGAAGAAGATTTAGAAAATGCCGATAATATCAACGGAAACTTTTTCGGTGAGAAATACATAGTCCTTTCTGCACTTGATGCCTGCAGGGTAGAAGAGTTTGTATGGGCGTTTGTCTTCACACAGACCACTAAGCATAAGATTTACGGATTTATCCCTGCGGGAACAACATATTCTTATTCTCTCAGAATGTTTGATAAAAACGGAAAATTCTATGAGTCAAGCGGTTCTGCAAGAGAAGCTGATGCGGAAAGAATGGCAGAACTTGTTTCGACAAAATATTCCCCCAATATCTATGTCGGACATTCAGAGCAGATAGCGGCTCTTTATTCACAGAATCCTGCTATGTTTATTGAAAATATCAGAAATATGGGGCTTAATTTTTAGTAAATTAACGGCGAAAATATGTTGCAATAAATCGAAATATATGCTAAAATGTAATTTGGATTTATTTTTTAAGGAGTATAGCTATGAAAAAAGAACTTTCCAAACTTTACGAACCCTCACAGGTAGAGGATAAAATCTATAAATACTGGATGGACAACGAATGTTTCAAAGCAGAGGTTGACAGCAAGAAAGAACCTTACACAATCGTTATTCCTCCTCCGAATATAACAGGTCAGCTCCATATGGGACACGCACTTGACGAAACTTTACAGGATATTCTTATCCGTTGGAAGAGAATGTCGGGCTATTCTGCATTATGGCTTCCCGGAACAGACCACGCTGCTATCGCAACAGAAGCTAAAATCGTTGCTGCTATGGCTGAAGAAGGTCTTACAAAAGAAGGTATCGGCCGTGAAGCGTTTATGGAAAGAGCTTGGGCGTGGAAAGAAAAGTTCGGCGGAAGAATCGTTGAACAGCTTAAAAAACTCGGTTCATCTTGTGACTGGTCAAGAGAACGTTTCACAATGGACGAAGGCTGTAACAAAGCAGTAAGAGAAGTTTTTGTAAACCTCTATAACAAAGGCCTTATTTACAGAGGCGAAAGAATAATCAACTGGTGTCCTCATTGTAAGACATCTATCTCTGATGCCGAAGTAAACTATGAAGATCAGGCAGGACATTTCTGGCATCTTCGTTATCCTCTTTCAGACGGAAGCGGATATATTGAACTCGCAACAACTCGTCCCGAAACACTTCTCGGAGATACAGCGGTTGCTGTTCATCCCGATGATGAAAGATATAAGGATATGATAGGAAAAACAGTTGTTCTTCCTATCGTTCACCGTGAAATCCCTATCGTTGCAGATACTTACGTTGAAATGGATTTCGGAACAGGTGTAGTTAAGATTACTCCCGCACACGACCCCAACGACTTTGAAGTTGGTCTTCGTCATAACCTTCCTGTTATCAATGTTCTTACAGACGATGCTAAAATTGTTGCTGATTATCCTAAGTATGCAGGTATGGACAGATACGAAGCAAGAGAAGCAATAGTTAAGGATCTTGAAGCAGAAGGCGCACTCATAAAGGTTGAAGATTATAACCATAATGTAGGAACTTGCTATCGTTGCGGAACAACGGTTGAACCCAAGGTTTCAACACAGTGGTTCGTTAAAATGGAACCTCTTGCCGGCCCAGCTATCGATGCAGTTAAAAACGGTGAAACAAAGTTTGTTCCCGAAAGATTTGACAAGATCTATTTCCACTGGCTTGAAAATATCAAGGACTGGTGTATTTCCCGTCAGGTATGGTGGGGACATCAAATTCCTGCATTCTACTGCGATGAATGTGGTGAAATGGTAGTTACTAAGGAAGACAGTGCAGTATGTCCTAAGTGCGGAAAGCCTATGCGTCAGGACGAAGACACACTCGATACTTGGTTCTCATCAGCACTCTGGCCTTTCTCAACACTCGGCTGGCCTGAAAACACAGAAGATCTTAACTATTTCTATCCTACATCAACTCTCGTAACAGGATATGATATCATCTTTTTCTGGGTAATAAGAATGATGTTCTCAGGAATAGAACATATGGGCAAACCTCCTTTCAACACAGTTCTTATTCACGGTCTTGTTCGTGACGCACAGGGAAGAAAGATGTCAAAATCATTAGGAAATGGTATTGACCCACTTGTTGTTATCGAAGAATACGGTGCAGATGCTTTAAGATTTATGCTTGCAACAGGTAACGCACCCGGAAACGATATGCGTTTCATCGAAGATAAGGTTAAGGCAGCAAGAGGATTTGCAAATAAGATCTGGAACGCGTCACGTTTCATTATGATGAACCTTCCCGATGACTTCAAGGCAGGCGAACTTCCTTCAAGCCTCAATATCGAAGATAAATGGATCATCAGCCGTTTCAACCGTCTCGCTAAGGATGTTAACGAAAATCTCGAAGCGTTTGAAATAGGCGTTGCAGAACAGAAAGTATACGACTTCATCTGGGATGTTTATTGTGACTGGTATATCGAACTTACAAAGCCCAGAATCCAGGCAGGCGGTGAAACAGCTAAAACAGCTCAGGCAGTACTTGTTTGGGTAATGAAGGGAATGCTCAAACTTCTTCATCCCTTTATGCCTTTCATAACAGAAGAAATCTGGCAGGTACTTTGCGAAGGTGAAGGCGCAATTATGCTTTCATCATTCCCTGTATACGATAAATCACTTGATTTTGCTGACGAAGAAAAGAAGTTCGAAAAGATAGTTGACGCTATAAGAGCGATCCGTAACCGCAGAGGAGAAATGAATGTTCCTCCTTCGGTTAAGGCACATATTTTCAT
>JAGAJQ010000081.1 GCA_017828955.1 Oscillospiraceae bacterium | reverse complement strand
TTAGCATCACCTTCTGCAAGAACAAATGCTTTTCCTACTACATTTCCGCCTGCCTTATTGACAAGAGTTTCAATAGCAGTAAGGCTTTCGCCTGTACTTACAACGTCATCAACAATAAGAATTCTTTTTCCATTCATAAGTTCAGCATCTGTTTTGTCAAGAACAAGCCTCTGAACGCCTGTAGTAGTTATAGAACGAACTTCAACCACTATAGGTTCTACCATATAAAGCTTTTCGCCTTTACGTGCTACGATATAAGGTTTTTCCGCCTGTCTTGCCATTTCGTATGCTAAAGGAATGCCTTTGCATTCAGCAGTTATAATATAATCAAATTCAGGACATTTCTGAAGAAGTGCTTTTGCTGAAGCAACTGTTATTTCAACATCATTGAACATTATAAAACCTGCAATATCAAGTTTTTCGTTAACAGAACATATAGGAAGTTTTCTTTTACATCCCGCTATGGTCATTTCGTAATATTCAGCCATTCCAAAATCTCCTTTTTATTCTTCAACCATCTTAAGACCGAGGAATTTTCCTCCGATAAGATGGAAATGAAGATGATGAACGCTCTGACCTGCATCCTCACCACAGTTTGTAACTATTCTGAAACCATTATCAAGACCCTTTTCTTTTGCAATCTTGGCAGCAACTTCAAAAATATGTGATACAACTGCAGAATTATCTGCTGAAATATCAGCAGCTGATGAAATATGTTCTTTGGGAATTATGAGAACATGAACAGGTGCTGCGGGATTTATATCATTAAAAGCATAAACCATATCATCTTCATAAACTTTTGTGCTGGGAATTTCTCCTGCAATAATTTTACAAAAAAGACAATCCATTAAAGTCTCCTCCTTATCCTATCTGAGAAACAAGTTCCTTAAATTTTGCAAACGCTTCATCTAATTTAGATTTATCACCGATACCTGCCATAGCGTTATCAGGGCGTCCGCCGCCCTTTCCGCCTGTAATAGCCGAAACATCTTTGATGATCTTTCCTGCGTGAGCTCCGTTGGCAACAGCAGATTTACCGCAAATACAAAGCATATTATTATCTGATGCAAGAACTGCAACTATATTGTCATCAGAATCCTTAAGCTTATCTCCCATTGTTCTTAAAACATCAGGAGCGGCATTGAACTTTGCACAAGCAACAACAAATTTCCCAATATTTTCAGCATTTTCTGTTACTGAAGAAAGTTCAGAAGAAGCCATCTTTGAGTTGAGTTCATCTATCTTCTTTTCGAGATTCTTCATATCAGACATAACTGATTTACATCTTGACACAAGTTCAGACTGATTCGCGATTTTAAGTGCCTGAGCAGATTCAGAAACTGTATTCTTATAATCATTGAGAAGTGAAATAACTCCATAACCGGTTACAGCTTCAATTCTGCGGATACCTGATGCAACAGATGATTCTGAAATAATTTTGAAAAGACCCGCACAAGCAGAGTTTTTAAGGTGGGTACCACCACAGAATTCAGTTGAAAAATCGCCTACCGAAACAATTCTTACGACATCACCATATTTTTCTCCGAATAATGCCATAGCGCCATGCTTCTTAGCTTCTTCAATAGGAAGTTCTTCTGTAACAACAGGAAGTCCCTGAAGAATAACGCTATTTACAATGTTTTCAATTTCTGTAAGTTCATCGGGAGTAACTGCACTGAAATGTGAAAAGTCAAATCTACATCTGTAAGGATCCACATAAGAACCAGATTGATGAACATGATCTCCAAGAACTTTTCTGAGTGCTGCCTGAAGAATATGTGCACAAGTATGATTTCTCTCTGTTGCACTACGCATTTCCTTATCAACAATTGCAGTAACTGCGTTACCTACAGCAAATCCGCCCGAAAGAACTTCGCCATTACAGATGAATTGTCCACCACCAAGTTTCTGTGTATCAGCAACATCAATAACGCTATCTCCGCAAACAATTTTACCCGAATCGCCTACCTGACCACCCATTTCAGCATAGAAAGGTGTTTTTTCAATAATAACGCTTACATCGTCGCCCGTTTCGCAAATATCTGCAAGTTCGCCATTTTTAACGATAGCAAGAATCTTTGTTTCAACTTCTAAATCTGTATATCCTACAAATTCTGTCTTGAAATTATCAAGTTCTGAGTTTTTGGCATTATCCCATCCGCCACCGAGTTTTTTATTTGCTCTTGCAAGAAGCTTCTGTTCCTGCATAAGTTTCTTGAAGCCTTCTTCATCTGCTTCAAGACCCTTTTCTTCAAGAATTTCTCTTGTGAGATCAAGAGGGAATCCGTAAGTATCGTGGAGTTTAAACACATCAGCTCCATCAAGAACCTTTTTACCTGACGAAATAAGTTCTTCAATCATTCCTGAAAGAATTTCAGAACCCTTATCAACAGTTTTTGCAAAACTCTGTTCTTCCTGCTGAATTACTTTCTTGATATAAGCTCTCTTTTCTTCGAGTTCAGGATAAGCAGACTTGTTTTCATCGATAACTGTATCACAAACTTCATAAAGGAATGGTTCTGTTTTT
>JAGAJQ010000080.1 GCA_017828955.1 Oscillospiraceae bacterium | reverse complement strand
AGATGACTCTATTATAAATGAATCGGTGCTGTGTGTCAATCCTCTTACGGATCCTGCGGGGGAAAGTTCGGGGCAGGCGGAAACATAAAAAACGCCGATGCAGCATAGTATCATGGTATCACAGCATGATACTATGGAGGAAATCTATGGAAAAAGTATTATCGAAATCGGTGCTCAATTATGTGGTGTTTTCGTTTCTGTTCCTCCTCATCTCGCGTCAGAAGAAAAACCTCTTGCCGTTAACGAAATGTATATAGATACAGGATACTCTAAAGAAGAACTTGAAAAGATAGTATCTCTCGGTGATACCATTTCTTTTGATACAACTTTCAAGAAACTTCTCGGCAACAGAGTTTCAGGCTCAGCACTTGATGACAGAAGCGGTGTTGTAGCTATTCTCTATGCACTCGAATTTTTAAAGAATGAAAACCTTAACTGCGAACTTCAGATCCTTTTCTCGACAGAAGAAGAAGTCGGCGAAAGAGGGGCAGCAACAGGTGCGTTCTATCTCAACCCCGATATCGCGATTGCAGTTGACGTAAGTTTTGCCTATGCATCAGGCGAAAAGGAAGATAAATGCGGAAAGATGGGAAAGGGCGTTATGATAGGAATTTCTCCGTCACTTGACAGAGAACTTTCGCATACTCTTATTTCAATCGCTAAAGAAAAGAATATTCCTTATCAGACAGAAGTTATGAATGGCAGAACAGGAACAAACGCCGACAGATTTTCTGTCAACCGCAAGGGTGCTAAAGCTTCAACACTTTCTATTCCTCTTAAATATATGCATACCCCGACAGAAATTATCGATACCGAAGATATAGTTTCTGTTTCTAAACTCATAGCAGAGTATGTAAAGGGGGTTAAATAATGCTTAAAGAACTTTGTCTTTTAAACGGCGGCTCGGGCGATGAAAAAACTGTCCGTGAATTTATCATAAATGAAATCAAGGATTACTGTGATTACAGAGTAGATAATTTAGGAAACCTTATCTGCGAGAAAAAGGGAAAAGAAACACCCAAATCAAAGATAATGATCGCGGCGCATATGGATGAAGTAGCACTCATAATAACATCAATAAAATCCGACGGCTCACTCGTCTTTTCGGCAGTCGGCGGAATAGAGCCCGCAACCATTATGGGTAAAAGAGTTACTGTAAACGGGCTTTCAGGTGTAATAGGCTCGCCCGCAGTTCATAATCTTTCGGCAAGCGAAAAGGATGAAAATCCTAAAATGTCATCACTTTATATCGATATCGGCGCTGAAAATAAAGAAGAAGCAGAAAAATATGTTTCCCTCGGTGATATGGCATATTTCGATTCTGAATTTATAGAATTTGGCGATGGAAAAATAAGATGCAAAGCAATAGATGACAGAGCAGGCTGTGGCATGATGATTGATATGATAAAGGAGGATATTCCTTTTGATACAACTTTCGTCTTTACCGTTCAGGAAGAAATCGGAACAAGGGGCGCTAAAACCTCAACATTTTCTGTAAACCCCGATATTGCCATTGTTTTAGAAACAACAACGGCGGCGGATATTCCTTTATCCGAAGGGGATAAAAAGGTTTGCATTCAGAAAAAAGGTGCAGTTGTTTCGTTTATGGACAGAGGCACAATTTACGACAGAGAACTTTATAAACTCGCATTTT
>JAGAJQ010000079.1 GCA_017828955.1 Oscillospiraceae bacterium | reverse complement strand
TGCAACCTTAGGCGAGTTGATGAGTGCTCTGTCTTCGTTTTCAAAAGATGCTTCAACACCGCCATTGAAAAAGAATGTTACATGAGCATACTTTTCTGTTTCTGCGATACGAAGCTGAGAAAGTCCCTTAGAAGCGATGTATTCGCCGAATGTATTTGTAAGTCCTTCGGGTCTGAAAGCAATATCAACATTAGGCATTGTAGCGTCATACTGTGTCATACATACATAGTAGAGAGGGAATCTTCCGTTTCTTCTTTCAAAACCATTAAAATCATCATCAACAAATGTTCTTGTGATTTCTCTTGCTCTGTCGGGGCGGAAGTTGAAGAATACAACGCTGTCGTTAGCAGAAATCACGCCATTCTTATCAACAACTGCGGGAACAACGAATTCGTCTGTAACACCTTCTGCGTAAGATTTTTCCATAACATCAACAGCGCTGCTGTTTTCAACGCCTTCGCCATAAACCATTGCGGCATAAGCCTTTTCAACTCTTTCCCAACGGTTGTCTCTGTCCATAGCGTAGTATCTTCCCATAACAGAAGCGATTTTACCAACGCCGATTTCTTTACACTTTGCTTCGAGTTCAGCGATAAAATCCTTACCTGATGTAGGAGGAACGTCTCTGCCGTCCATAAAACAATGGATATAAACCTTTGTAAGACCGTTCTTCTTTGCGAGTTCTAAAAGTCCGTAAAGGTGAGTGTTGTGTGAGTGAACACCGCCGTCTGACATAAGGCCGAAGAAGTGAAGTGCACTGTCGTTCTTTTTGCAGTTTTCGATAGCCTTTACAAAAGCTTCCTTTGTGAAGAAATCGCCGTCTTTGATTGACTTTGTAATTCTTGTAAGTTCCTGATAAACGATTCTTCCTGCGCCGATATTTGTATGTCCTACTTCTGAGTTACCCATCTGTCCGTCAGGAAGACCAACATCCATTCCTGATGCGCCGATAAGTGTGTTAGGATATTTTTCCATAAGAGCAGTAAGGTTAGGTGTTTTTGCAGCAACGATAGCATTGCCGTAATCACTTTCGTTGTAACCAAAACCGTCCATAATAATAAGAGCGAGTGGTTTTTTAGACATTTTATATCTTCCTTTCAAAAGATTACCTTGCAGTTTTTTCTGCAAGGTAATAGGTAAATGTTTCTTTTAAGCAATGCAGTTTGAACCTGCTTCGAGGATAACGCCGAAGTCAGCAGCCTTGAGTGAAGCACCACCGATAAGTCCGCCGTCAACGTCGGGCTGATTAACAAGTTCTTCAGCGTTCTTAGCGTTCATTGAACCGCCGTACTGAATAACGAGTTCAACAGCGTCAGCCATTGAGTAGAGGTCAGCAACAACGCTTCTGATGTATTTACATACTTCGTTAGCCTGTTCTGCTGTTGCAGTTTTACCTGTTCCGATTGCCCAAACGGGTTCGTATGCGATAATAACATTCTTGAGTTCTTCGTCGCTTACATCAGAAAGAGCGATCTTTGTCTGCATTCCAACGATTTCTTCTGTGATGCCCTGTTCTCTTTCAGAGAGAAGTTCACCTACGCAGAGGATTACCTTAAGACCAGCAGCAAGAGCAGCTTTGAGTCTCTTATTTACAGTAACGTCTGTTTCGCCGAAATACTGTCTTCTTTCGCTATGACCGATAACAACATATTCAACGCCCATTTCAGCGAGCATATCTGCTGAAATTTCGCCTGTGAATGCACCGCTCTTTTCAAAATGGCAGTTCTGTGCGCCAACCTTGATGTTTGAGCCCTTTGTTGCTTCGATTGCTGTTTCGAGGTTTGTGAAAGGAACACAGATAACAACATCACAAGTAGCCTTTGCAGCGATAGGCTTTAATTCTTCGATAAGAGCCTTTGCTTCGGGTCTTGTCTTGTTCATTTTCCAGTTTCCTGCGATAACAACTTTTCTTAAATCCTTGTTCATTGTAAACTCTCCTTTTATTGAATTTGTGCGTAATATCCGCACTTAAAATGTCATCATATATTATACCACACTATAAAACGATATATATGAATTTTTTGTGAACTCATATAATATTTATTGTTCTTTAACCTCTATTTCACAGTCTTTAAGCGAATTTCTCAGATCGTTTACCTGAGCCTCACTCAGATTGCAGAACCAGAAACTGAGATTTTCTATTTTATCAAGCGTTTTTATAGACTCGAAATTTTTTATATCCGC